>NZ_JBRAKS010000559.1:0-1512 GCF_052745115.1 Candidatus Jordarchaeum sp. | reverse complement strand
TTCCAATTTCAGAAATTTGCAAAAAGTACAGAATTCACCCAACACAATTTTATAACCGAACTTACCCAACTAAAAATTAAAGAAAACCCGCATTAAATAAAGATAATCTAATAAAAACAAATTTCTTTTTAGTGGATAACTTCCACTTCTTTATTTACTTTTAATTTTACATTTAAGCAATTTAATATATTATTTTGCATATCATTTAATGGTTTCAATTGTTTTATTTTTATTCCTCTTATTTCTGCAATGCCAATTTGTATATCTTCAAGCATATCTAAAACATTGTTAAATGTAAATTTATAATCTTTACCTGTCCCATTTTTTTCAAAAAATTTCTTTAATCTTTTTTTTATCTCACAAACTAAATAATATGCTAACATACATATAAATGCATGTGCCTTTATCCTTCTTTCTTTGAAATGATATATTGGTCTTATTTGCAATAAGGTTGTTTTTATTATTCTAAATGCTCTCTCAACTAATGTTAATTTTTTATAATGTTCTACTACATCTTTGCTTTCCATTTCTTCTTTTTTAATATTTGTTTTTATTACATAACAACCACATAACATCTTTTGTTGCTCTAACTTTTCTTTTTCAATTCCATATTCAAATTCTTTCTCTTCTATCTTTACCCAAAAATATTTTCCTACTTTCCATCTGTTTATCCACCTTCCAACCCTCATACCTATTTTTTCTTTCTTTCTCAATTTACCTTTCATAACAGAAGTTTTTATCTCATCTAATTTTTTACTTGTCTTTTCTATTAATCTATCCAGAGTTTGTTTCTCTTCTTTGGCTCTTTTTTCACTTTTACATAGAATATATCTATCTCCTTTATATTCTATTTCAACAATATTTCTCTCATCAAATAATCCTAATTGAAACGGTGTTTTTTCTTCTTCAATTAATTTCTCTATTCTTTTATGTGTTAATGCAGTAATATATAAAAATCCATTCTCTTCTATTTTATCCATTTTAGATTCTGTAATCATCCCTCTATCACCAATTATTATTGCATCTTTTAGTCCATATCTTTCTTTCAATCCTTTTACCTTTGGTATAAGAGTTGTTTGATCAGATGTATTACCTTTAAATACTTCTACTGATAACGGATATCCATCCTTATCTGTTACAAGTCCTATTACTATTTGTTTTTTATCACATCTTTTGCTTCTTTCGTATCCAAACTCAGTTAATTCTTGTTTCTCACCTTCACAATAAACGCTTGTTATATCATATAAAAATAATCTCACTCCTTTATGTCTCTTGCTATAAATTCCTTTCTCAATCTTTCTCTGTCTTTTATTCAACCAATCCAGTGTCTCATATAAATCATCTACTTCTAATTTTTCATAATTTATATATTTCAGTATATCCTTAAATGCAGGTGTTTTTAATATATACCTTGTATTTTCTAATTTGCTTGATGGATGAAGAATTCTTGTTATCATCATTGCTATTGTTAAATCTCTCTTGTGCGAGGGTTTTGAATAAATTATATTATCA
>NZ_JBRAKS010000558.1:0-1513 GCF_052745115.1 Candidatus Jordarchaeum sp. | reverse complement strand
TCTGGAAGTGTCCTAGATGGGTAAGTTTCGGACAACGGTAAAATCTCAGTCTGAATGTTGAGTTTCTCTTCAACCGGGATCACTCTCATGAAGGGATAGTTTGAGGATCCTATTTCCATTCCCCAGTGGTGGTACATTTTTTCATGGATTTTTGCAAATTCTCTTTTCTCATCGGTGATTACCCCATCATTCATTTGGAGCTCGAAAATTCCCGGAACGAAAGGTAACATACTGTAGTAGGTTTTACCATCCCGGCTACTGGTAAACTCAAAGAGTGCCCCTTTAAGAGCCAATCTCTCGAAAACATTTTTAATTTCATCCACACTTTTCCCGGTTTCCTCAGCTACCTGTTCAATAGTCTTAGCATCGATATAGGGGCTGTTGAAGGCGAAGCAAACAAGCTCCGCTTCCTCGGGCGTATAAACCATACTCAAAATTTTTAGCATATCCTTACTTTTGGGAGCTTTCAACGGCCATCGGTTAACTTTCTGCCTCAAACGCTCATAAACATCCTCACTCATAAAATCGCAACCTAGCCGAAACAAAGAATTAAACCAATCTTAAACTTTATGCTAGAATCTATTACAAAAACTAATTGGTTAAAAATCAACTTTTCTAAAATATCATAATTTATAAAAAATGGAAAAAAAGAAAAGTGTGATAAATAGTTTTTTATCTTTTTGAAATGGGTGTAATCATTAACGATTCGGAATCCACCCTGAAAGTGAAATAGGTGACACTCATATCCTTGTAACTCCATGTCTTCAGATCTGAATCCTTGAACTCGTGTACTTCAGACTTGCCCACATTAACCACGCCGCCAAATAATGGAGAATTTATAACTTGTGTAGGATTTCCCTGCATATCGACGAGCGGCTCGGCCTCTAAACTAAAAACTCCAGGAATTTCAATTGTGTGTTTTGCTGCTGGACCTTCACCGACGGGTTCTTTCGTGAAATTTATATTTGCCCGTTTTACATTGAGCACCTGTCCGAAAACTCCAAACACCGTTCTGAAAATCGTTTCCAAAGCCTTCGCCTGCTCCTCTTTTGCTCCCTCATCCAAATAAATAATGGCCTTCCACTGATCCAAGCCTTCAGTAATCGTCTTTCCCTTAGGGGTGAAGAATGCTGCGGATGCTTTCAAACCGCTTATGTCGATGTCTCCAAATTTTCCCTCGGTAATATTAAATGTGGCGACGCCTATTAAAAAAGGCTTGATATTTTTCAAAATATTTTCTAGAGTTCAGATGGAGGATAAAAGAGGTATCGGATGAGGTAATTAAAAACGTTCCCTACAAAATTTTGAATAATGCAGCAAATTTTCAAATTGATAGCTTTTTTGGGACAATAATCTTATATGAAGCAACCATATTGTGTGCGCTAAATATTTAAAGAAGGATAGAAAAGATGCCAAAAGTTAAGATCAACGATATTGAAATGTACTATGAAATACACGGAGAGGGTTTACAACAGTAGGAAGATTTAATACTAAATAATACCATATATGGCTA
>NZ_JBRAKS010000557.1:0-1520 GCF_052745115.1 Candidatus Jordarchaeum sp. | reverse complement strand
ACAACCCTTGCAAAAACCGTTCTCCAGCTACGGAGATTGAAAGTTTTTTATCTATTTCGTGTTGCTATTTTTTTGGTTAACATGTGTGACTGATAAAAATTACTGTCAATCATAAAAATATTAGAAAAATATAAAAACTAGTAATTACACGTTTCCTAATTAACTTCGATAATTGATATGCAAACAGGAGATGAATGATAAATATTGGTGCCAGAATTGACTTCTCTAAAAGTCTAATAAGAAAATAATGAGAAATAAATAGAGCTTTAAAAAGGAGATGTGGTGACTTTTTTGATCCTTTATCTGCTGTTTATAAAAAGTTGACGAGATTATGGTAAAGACGCATGTTTCTATCGGTGATTGTATGAGATTCGTATTGTTTTTGGGTTGTTTGATTCCTTTTAGGCTCCCTTCGTTAGAAATCACTGCAAGAAGGGTCTTAGATAAGCTAGGTGTAGAAATTGAGGATGTATCTGATTTCTCATGCTGTCCAAATACTATAGCTGTTGAGGCCGTTAATGATGATTATTGGTACTTTTTAGCAGCCAGAAATCTTGCATTGGCTGAAAAACAGGGGCTAGATATTCTGTGTCTTTGCAGTGGTTGCTCTGAGAGTCTAAAAAAGCCAACCTGGAACTAAGAAAAGATGCTGATTTGAGAGAGCGAATAAACTCAAAACTAGCGGAAATTGGTTTAAACTACAATGGAAATGTTGAAGTAAAACATTTTGTGGAACTCCTGATTGAAATCGGATTGGATGCTATAAGAGAAAAAATTGTGTATCCTCTTCACGGTTTAAAGGTGGCTTGTCATTATGGTTGCCATCTTCTAAGACCTAGTGAAGTAATCTTCTTTGATAATCCTTTGAATCCGATGTCTCTTGATAAGCTGTGTCAAGTTCTGGGAGCTGATAGTGTCGATTATGAAACCAAAATGCTTTGCTGCGGCAGTAATTTAAGTTTAGTGGAATCAGATAAGGCTCTACTATTATCTAAAAGAAAGTTGGAGGAGATTAAGAAGAGGGCTGGCTGCCTAGTTGTCGTTTGTCCCTCATGTTTCCAGCAGTATGATTCAGCTCAGAAACTAATGAAGGAAAATCTCAGTGTCCCGGTCTTCTACTACTTGGAGTTATTGGGATTGTCACTGGGAATAGAAGCAGTAGACATGGGGCTATCAACCCATAAAATTAATGTTTTAGATTTAGTGAATAGAATTAAAGAACGTGGAGAAGCATTAAAAGTTCTCTCAGAAATTTTTGATATTACAGTTCTCAAGAATTGTGCAAGATGCGGCGCATGTTCCTCTGACTGCCCGGTCGCAGATGATAAATTCGATCCGCATAATATAATTAAAATGTTGCTAGAGGGAAAATTAAGAGAGGTTTTGGAAGCGGGAGAATTTTGGCGCTGCACCGAGTGTTATACCTGTCATGAGCTTTGCCCCCAAAATATGGGGCTTATAGAAATTTTGGTAGTGTCCCTTTTACATGTGTATTTATTAGGGGGTTTGATTTATTTTAT
>NZ_JBRAKS010000556.1:0-1522 GCF_052745115.1 Candidatus Jordarchaeum sp. | reverse complement strand
GAACCGAACACCATCTGGAAGTGTCCTAGATGGGTAAGTTTCGGACAACGGTTAAATCGGTAACAGATGCCAGAATATACTTCCACAGCTGCGGAGCAATATTTCCCCTGATCGAGCACTTCATAGACATCGGGGTAGAAGTGTTGAATCCCATCCAGCCCCTAGCGAAAGGAATGGATGCTGAATCACTAAAAAAAGCTTATGGCAACCGAATAACCTTCTGCGGAGGAATAGACGACCAAAAACTCCTACCAAACGGGACCCCCGAAGAAGTGAAGGCAGAGGTAAAACGGGTAATAGAAATACTGGGGAAGAGCGGGGGTTACATACTAGCTCCTTCACACAACTTGCAGGGTGATGTGCCACCGCAGAACATAGTGGCCATGTTTGAAGCGGCGCTAGAATATGGAAAGCACAAGTAACCACAAACGTCCTCTCACAAGATTTAAATGCTACAGCTTCTCATATCACAGAGCAAACTGTTGATTTTGAATTCTAAAGAGGAATATAAATTGAAGAAACGGGGAATAATCTTTGATTTCGACGGAACCCTCGTGGACTCCTTCAGTAACCGCATACAATCACACAAAAAGGTAGCAGAACTCATAACCAACTTCCTAAAAAAGAGAGGAGTAAACGCCAATTACCACACCATGCTGGAAAAGGTAATAAAAACAGAGGAAGAGGGGGAGAAAAGGCTAATCCGAAGCAGAGACGAGTGGTGGAAGCAAATTTTCGAAGAGCTAAACATAACAAATGTACCCAAAGACTTGATAGCCGAATTAACCAACGTGTACTGGGAAATACTGAAGGATACCACCACAATCTATGAAGGCGCGCCAGAACTCCTAGCAGAGCTCAAACAAAAGGGATACAAGCTCGGACTACTGAGTGACACGGATTTTGCTCCGGGATGGAAAGAAAAAAGATTCAAGGACTCTGGCCTAGCCAAATTTTTCGACACCTACGTGGTAGCCGGAGAAACAAACCCGGAAGCCAAACCCAGCCCTCAGCCCTTCTTAGAAGTCATAAAAAGACTAAACCTCAAACCTGAGCAAGTGATTCATGTAGGAGATAATCAGGAAACAGACATAAAGGGAGCAACCGCAGCCGCCATAGACTCTTTATGGATAGATTGGCAGGGAAATCCCCATGGAAACAGATACGGAGCCATAGCCGTAGCAAAAGGATTCCCCGAACTTAAAGCCACCCTCTACAAAGTCCTAGAAATCAAAAAATAGACCCCCGCATAAAAAATGAAGAATAGGAAGAGGGTGCAAAGCCGAAAACGGATTTATTTACCCTTAAAAACCGGTTTTCTTTTTTCCAGAAAAGACATTGCAGCCTCTCGATGATCCTCCGAGGCATACAATTTTGCTTGATACTGAACCTCTTTTACAATCATCTCGTCGAATGTTTTTCGGAATCCCTCATGAATCAGCTTTTTAGACATTGCAAGGGCTAGGGGAGACCGTTGTCCGAAACTTACCCATTTAGGACACCGCCTAAATGGTGTTCGGTT
>NZ_JBRAKS010000555.1:0-1542 GCF_052745115.1 Candidatus Jordarchaeum sp. | reverse complement strand
CCAGGAACCGCCATAACCTCCAGAGCCACACCTCCACCCAGATCAACCACATCACCCTCTTCCAGAGGCGTCACCTTTTTCACCGCTTCAATTGGCCCCATCCCAAAATCATAGCCGATTTTACTCGGGTCCTCAATCATAGGCTGAGCCTTCTTTCCCGCATAGACCTTAACCTTAGCTCCCATTTCTTTAAGCAGAGGAGCTGCTCCCTGAGTGTGATCCCAGTGCTCATGAGTGATGATCATGTAGTCTACTGGGAATTTTTTGATTTTTTTGAGTTGCTCGACCACTTTTCCTGCGAATTGGCTTGTTCCGCTGTCGATGAGTGCGGTTTTTTCTCCTTCTACCACATACATTGCACAGATTTGGGGAACCCCAACCATGTGTGCATCTACTAAATAGGTATTGTTCAGAATTTTTCCAGGTTCGGATTTATGACCCATAAAAATCTCTCTCCTAAAACCTATAAAGAATGTTATTTGATTTGGAAGTATTTAAATACATACGTTGCCTAAGAATTTTTCCTTTTTGTCGATAATGAATAAGTTTTTCATTTTCAATACTAGATGCTTTTATCATAGATTTATTTTATAATACTCGCTTTGATCTTTTGGTTGGTAAAAATTTATATTTCCATATTGTAGATTCGTATTACATTTATGAAGGTGTTTCTTTGAGAGAAGTTGCTGTTGCTGCTGTTCAGATGAAGTTGAATGATGCCTTTACTAGATCTGATGTGGATGAGAATGTCTCCCATGCTTTAGAAATGGTTGAAAAGGCAGTTAGTATGGGAGCTGAAATTGTGGCTCTTCCCGAGTTTTTTAATGTGGGCTCCTGGCTTGAGAATAAGAGACCAGAGGAAGTTGTAGAACCATTAATTGGTCCTACTTATCAGATGATGATTGAAAAGGCCAAGGAGCTGGAAACATGGTTGGTTGCGGGCACTATTCCCGGCCGTAAAGGGGACAAGGTTTACAATGCAGGGATAATTGTTTCTCCTCGGGGTGAGATTGTTGATTTTAGTAGAGCTTGGTATTACTCTGGATATTATGAGCTTGAGGGAAAATATCCCGTGGCTGACACCGAATTTGGAAGAATCGGAGCTATTATCTGCGGGGACATTTTACTAACAGAAATTCCAAGAATGCTAAAGTTCAGGGGGGCGGATATTATTTTTCACCCCACATTGGCTAACGAACTCTCACTTGAACTATTTCACATGTTTGCCTGGGTGAGAGCCATTGAAAACTGTTTCTTCATTGTCCAGATCAATCCTATTGCTTATCACCCGAAGGTTGGGAAACTACCCGGACAAAGCACCATTTATTCACCTTTTGGAGAAAAGATTGCAGAGGCTCCCTTAGATAAGGAGCACATACTCGTTGGAAAACTCGATCCGAATGTTAAAGCCAAAACCTGGTTCGGTGGAAAAACCTTGGATGAGGGCAAAACATTTTTTGAGGGGCCATTAAAGGATGCTATTAGAAGGCTAAACTATGTCGAAACCTTGGTTTCAGCTTTAAAAAGTGATTCAAAAAACAC
>NZ_JBRAKS010000554.1:0-1567 GCF_052745115.1 Candidatus Jordarchaeum sp. | reverse complement strand
CAGGACATCCTACCAATTAACAGCAAGGGGTGACAAATGTCCCTAACTTCTACACATTCTTTCTTACTATCCAATTCGTAAGAAACATTATGACCAATTATGATAACATTTGGAATTTTCAAAAAAATTTCTTTTAACTTTAACAATAACTCTTTCTCTTCACTTGTATCTGTTATAATAAAAGCAAATGTTGGAAAATATGTTAAAAGTGGCAATGAAATATCCGGCACAAATGAAAGAGAAAAGGAGACTATCGGTTCCTTCAATAAGTTTAATGGTTTACTGTCTAAAGTTTCAATATCAAAGGTAACATTAGAGTATGATTGATTTTCAATAAATTCTAAAATATCAATGTTTTCTGATGATAATTCTATCAATTCAATCACTAGATAATTACTATATGATTTTCTAAATTTTCACCCAAAGACAACTGGTCTATCTTTTATAATGTTCTGATTTTTTATATTCTTTTGTGTTAACTTTCGTTGTGGTTTTGGGGAGGGGAGAGAAAACGGGTTTAAACCCTTTGTTTCACGTGGGGTTTCACGCCTAGCAGGGATAGAAGCACCAAGAAGTGGTTGCTGAAGGGGAAAGGAAAGCGAAATTTAACAGTTAACAGAACTGAAACAAATCACCACGTAATAAATAGTAGACTCATTGGTGGCCTATGGTATTTCTCCTTTTGGGATTATTGAGGTGGTGATTAACTCCTTTTTATTTTCGTCCCACTTACCAATTATAACTTTATTTTTGTTGTAAAGCAGGACATCATATCGTCTTAGGGTTCTGAATAGATAAGAAACTGGGTCGCTCACGTCTTCCGGGGATAGAATGATGGCTTTAATGGGATTTGCAACTTTGCTGTATCCAATTAGCTGTGAAATATCTCTTAAAGTTATGGGACGTAGCTTGCACTCGACGAAGGCCAGCTTTGCTGTGTCTCCCTTTGTAATTACCCCTGTTATGTCTACTTTTATTTCGTAACTTTGGAAATCAGGGAAATATGTATGAAAATTTTCTTGAACTAGGAATTTTGACAAAAATTTTGCATGAGTATCATAAACCTTTATATCATACTTCTTATATTCCCTCTTTAATAGGTTAAGGAGCCATTCTTGAATGTCTGGGTAAATCTCTTTTTCGTTTTCGTATGGCAAGCTTCTATTCCCCTTTTTGATTTTCTAAGCTAGAGGTTCTGTTTTTTGCGCAACGGACGCAACCCAAGTCGCAGCAAATTTGCCAGTAGGCATCATAATGTTTTCCTCTTATTCTTTGAGGTAGTTTATCGGATTTTTCTTCAGGATGATTTTGCTTTTGACGGATACGTGTTTTTGGAGGCAAGCAGAAGTTAGAGTCTGAGAAGTTCTCTTTATTGAACTGAGCCATTTCCTCTAAGATTTCTTGTTTATGCTTTATGTAGAAGCCGATTTTAAGAAAATCTTCGGCATAAACTCTTATCTGGTGTTCTCGTGCCCAAGCATCCCTTCTGTTCTTATTATAGTCCTTAAGAGCCGGGTCTCTTATGTTTGGATGTCCCCAAGTAATGTTTCTAACAGGGATTCCTAGG
>NZ_JBRAKS010000553.1:0-1572 GCF_052745115.1 Candidatus Jordarchaeum sp. | reverse complement strand
GAAAAGCAAAATATTAATCAGACCCACCAACCGTATTTAGTACCAGAACCTTAGGTATGGAGTATTAATATGGGTTGAATGCACAAATTTTTAATTTTGGAATAGTATTTGGAGATGTTTGTTTATGGTTAGTTACGCAAATGTTCCGGCGGAGATTAAAGAATTCATAAAGTATTTCTGTGAACAGGTTGGTCCGCGCCCTCCCTGCAGTGAACAGGAAGCCCAGGCTGCGAAGCTGTTGAAGAAAAAATTTGACGAATACTGTAACAAAACATCTATAGAGAATTTTACCTGTCGTCCCGGTGCTTATCGAGCAGCCTTCAGATGGCCTATTATTCTATATATCATATCCACCAGTTTGTACATTATCGCCAACTATTTTGGATTACAGACTTCTATTGCTTTGTTTGGGGGTTATTCGATTTTTTCTTCATTTTGGGATGCGAATTTGTTAGTATACGCTATGATTATTCTTCTGGTGGCGATTGGCATCTCCCTGTTTTCAGTAGTGGTGGTAATAGTGGGAAGCTTAATGTATACAAGGGAGACTATTGACATCTTTTTCCCGGAGAAAGGTTCAACCAATGTTATTGGGAGAATAAAACCCAGAGAAAAAGCAAAGAAACTGGTTTTAATCAGTGGACACCACGACGCAAACTGGGAGTTCCCCCTAATAAGAAAGTTTGGAAGCAAATTCACCGCGTTCCAAGCAATTCCCGTTATCTTCAACTATGTTCTCCTTCCAATACTAATAATTAGGCTAGCATTGTATATTCTCCACATACCGCTCGCCTTTCCCATAGAAATTATCCTCATAATATTACTGGTGGCTCCTATCCCAATCATGCTATATATTTATCCCAATATGGTTTCTGATACTCCGGTCATGGGTGCCAACGATAACCTAACGGGAATGGCTGTCTGCTACGAAGTAGCAAAATATATTTCCACGCGGGAGCTTCAACCCAAAAATACAGAAGTGTGGGTTGTATCCTTCGGATGCGAAGAGATTGGAGACCGAGGAAGTAAAAGGTTCGTAAAGAAATACTACAATCAGTTAAAAGACGCCTACAATGTAAACATTGATATGGTAGGCGAGAAGGAAACCTCCCTTTACATTGTGGAAAAAGAAGTTAGATCCTTAATAAAGCTGTCACCAGAAGTCATTGAAATGCTGAAGAGTATTGCCAAAAAGTTGCGAATAAAATTCAACAGCGGCTCCATAGACGCTTACACAGACGCCAAGTCCTTCGCAGAGAAGAGTATAAAGTCCGCATCAATAGTTGCCGTGGGACCCAGCAGATTTCCGAAGTACTACCACACCACCAACGATGTTATGGACAATTTAGATTACAAACAGGTGGCCGATGTGGTAAGGATCTGTTTAGAATTTATCAAGCAAATAGATGAATCCCCCTAAATCACCACAGACTTGTTTCATTGATGGCTCTAAGTAACTGAATGTAAAAATATGTGTAAATAAAAAACTTTCAATCTCCGTAGCTGGAGAACGGTTTTTGCAAGGGTTGTATCATTTTTTGCGCCCTTATGCGGAAGGTGTGGGGCGCATTT
>NZ_JBRAKS010000552.1:0-1581 GCF_052745115.1 Candidatus Jordarchaeum sp. | reverse complement strand
CAGGCTTAAATTTTACAAAAATAGGAAAAAATAAATCAAAGGTGCGGAAAGTGGGATAAATATCTCAAGTCGCAAATTTTTTCCCGTTTTTGTTAGGAATTATTTTTATTTTTGCATTTTTAAATTCGTAATAAAATTCTTGTCCCTTATGGTAATAATTTAGAAAAACAGCCAAAGCAGCTATTTCCGAATGTGGCTGGTTGGTTACAGATACATTATAGGTTGCGATAGAATAAATTTCTCTTGGGACTTTAGGTCCACCTATCACTACTAGCTTGTCTTTAGAAGAATTACGAATTTTTTCTATAATTTCTGGAAGAGTTAGTCCATACATTGAAAGATGGATTATTTCGCCCCCTTGGGATAACCATTCTTTAATAATTTTTTTCCAATCACAACCGGTTCTTACTAAAAAATCGCCACCAAAGTTCTCGGTAACTTTGTTCACTTTTTCACACAATTTTTTATCAGGAACCCCACTAAAGAATATACCGTCCATTCCAAAAGCCCTTGCAACAAGAGCAGTATGGGTTGATATACGCAAATCTCTATGAGGACGATGATCTAATCTCAAAACAAATAATTTTTGCTTCGATATGGTCGATCTATTAATCTTAATGTTAAAATCATAATTATTATTGTTTGAATTTTTTCCCATTGGTATACCTCAGAAACGAAGTACTCTTATTGGATTAAATTCATAAATCATATGTAGTGCTTCTAACATAGTAAATAATAAAAATAATTTCAGTTATCACATTAAAATTATTTTAAACTTAACATTTATCCTTCACTAACTAACCTCTGTTATAAACAGCTCTATATAATACTTTTATTTTTTCTTCTTAATGTTGATAATATCACCTAAAGTTAATCCTTTCAAACTCTCTTTAGAGCTAGTAGCTGAACCCTTCGAATCTAACGGAGCATAAATATTAATTTGAAGCTCTTTTTCCAGTTTCCTTGCTAAAATTTGGGAGGGCGCCATTTTACCAGTCTCAATTTTTTTAATTATAGAAACCCTTTCATTAATTCTGCCTGCTAATTCTTCATGGGATAAGCCCTTTTCTTCTCTAGCTTTTCGAATTTTTTCCATATAGTCCTCTGCTAATTCATAAGAATCCGAATAGAAATCATTTCTACGACTTGGTTTGTTTTTTGTTTTTTGAATACCGCGGATTTTTGGGGGGCCTATAATTCTAGACGTTTTAACCTTTTGAACGTGTGTAGAGGATATTTTAAAAGAATCTCCGAACTTGGCGCAATTCTGACAGACAATTAGATCAGCGCCTTCGATAGCGACTTTTCTAGCTTTTCCTGTTATCTTTTGCCCACAAACCTCACATAACAAGAATGAAACCTCCTAAATAAAACTATAAAAACGAAGATAATAAAAGCTATTGTAAATTACAAAATTTTGAGTTAATGGGGTATTCTAAGCTTCCATTATTGTATGGTAAATAAATAGTTTACTCTTTTATTCCTAAAAATTGGTTAAAATAATTTAATATTTTGACTCACTAAAATTCTCATTCATTACCGAGTTCCTAAAAATAAATAGTTGAATTCTTACTACAAAAA
>NZ_JBRAKS010000551.1:0-1595 GCF_052745115.1 Candidatus Jordarchaeum sp. | reverse complement strand
TGTGAAGCCCCAACTCTATGTAATTCTATGAATTTCTACATAGAGTAGAACCCTACGAGGTTCCACCCGACCTAATAGAAGTCACCGAAACCTTTTCAGGTGAAAGTATCAAGCTGCGTACTTCCCAAGCAATCGTAGAAATACAGGGTCTGCTCGAAAAATAGGTTGAAATAGACACTCATGAAAACTGCTCAGAACCACTCCTTGGACGACTCTTCCTTCAAAACTTGATAACAACCCTAAATGGACTAAAAAGAAAAACGACGGTTTCCACGCAAAGTTAATGATTGCTTTACAGAATGGTTTGAAAATTATGAGAGTGAATTTTTCGGAGTTTAAATTTGGCAGATTTAGGAGGCTCTGCGAATGATTGAGATTAATCACTTTGAAGAAGTGATGCAAATAAAGTTGAGCCAAACTATGAATGGTCAACCTCTTTATTGGGCTGCTGCTTACCTCGTTGATGGGCTTCTTATCGATACCGGTCCTAGGCATACAGCTGAAGAATTGGTAGAATTTTTAGAGGGCAAAAATGTAAGATTTGCAGTTAACACGCATCATCACGAAGATCATATAGGAGCAAATTATCTCCTCCAAAAAAAGTTTGGAATCAAAATATTTGCGCATCCTGAAGCAATCCCATTAATAAATCAGGTTCCGAAACTACTCCAATATCAGGAAATGGTTTGGGGTTATCCTGAGCCCACCCATGTTTATCCCTTACCTGAAATAATAGAAACCGACCACTTTCGCTTCCAAATAATAGAAACTCCCAGTCACTCTGTAGGTCATGTAGCATCTGGAATCCGAGAAAGGTTGGTGTTTTACTGGTGACCTTTTTGTTACAGAAAGACCAAAAGCTTTCCGGCCACATGAAGATGTTGCAGAAACCATCCAATCAATGAAAAAAATCGCAGAACTTCCGACCAAGAGGCTTATTCTATTCACTGCACTAGGAAAAATAGTTCCGGATGGCCGTAAGGCTCTACAAACATGTATAGGATATTTGGAGGACTTGTCGCAAAAAACTAAAAGTCTTGCAAAGAAGGGACTTTCAGTAACTGCTATTCGAGAAGAGCTGATTGGTGAGGACACCTCTTTGGCCCCGTTGACAGAGGGAGATTTTTCTGCTGACAATTTGATTAAGTCTACCCTTCGTCCAGAGAAATAAATGTCGCATCAATCCTAGAATAAAATTAAGGCTTATTTTAATTGCTTTGCCCATAGTTAGTTCGTTTTTCGATTTTTAGCACCATATTTATGAGAATAATTTAAAAAAAATCATAAAGTTTTAGACCTAGTGCAATATCTATCCTTAGTTTAGTATCTTCAAACACTTTAAACTAGTAGCTTTCTCCTAAGAGGTTAATATGCTTGTTAACATAATCCAATTAATGTACGAGATAATCTTACCATTTTTCTCTTGAGAATATAATAAAACCTGCGTTTTTCAATCTTTGAAGCAGGTGCCTCCTTTCAAATTTTTACTAGTTTACTAGGTCAATATTTTGCGCATTCCAAGGCTGAATTCTTTGTATAATTCAGTATTTGAAAATGAGTTTTTGGGGGTAGGGATACCCTTATAGTGGAGAGAA
>NZ_JBRAKS010000550.1:0-1598 GCF_052745115.1 Candidatus Jordarchaeum sp. | reverse complement strand
CTGCCGCTCCCAAGCCTTATGCCCTTTATTACGCCCTGGTCTATGTATCTGCGCAACGTGTTTGGATGTAAACCCGTGTATTTTGCAGCCTCCTTCAACCTAATCAGTACTATAACTTAAGTTAATATTTGAAAATTTATATAAACTTATCTGTAGCAGTTGTGTACCTCCTCGGTTAGTGTATTACGCTCTATTGATCCTTCCAGAGTTTCCTATAGGTGTAGAAGTGAATAGAACGAATTTTTCAAAGGTAACTCTCTCGTATGGAAACAGCAGTTACCCAAAAGGTATTTATGGGAATATGGTCATATGTTCCAATTGAGAAGTTTTTTGGATGATTTTATGAAGTATATTAAAGTGGCTATTCCAGACGACCTTGAGGAGAAGGTAAGGTCAAAGGCGGGCGTTTTGTACGGGGCTAGGAAGGGAAGCCTTAGTCGCTCAGTAACCGATGCTCTCTTCAACTGGCTTTGCCCTGATCCTGAAATGTATATAGGTACAACACCAAATGGTATGAGTTTCGAAGTGCCAGAGAAACTTATCCCTGGGCTAATGGAGATTCTCATAGATATCCTTAAACCGAGTAACGTTATATACAGTTACCTGCACGGTGAGGAAGAAGTGGAGTTAAACCTCCTTGCGGAAGAAGCAAAGTCAAAAATCAGAGAGATGACTGACATACTATTGAATCCTACTTTCATGGCGGAACTCGAAACTGCTTCCCTATACACGGGTGGCGGAGGCTGCTTCTTGTTAGAAGCCAATCTGAACAAGAAACAAAGGATTTTCATAGCCGAAAGATTACTGAAGCAGGAAGGCATCGAAATCCAGTTAACTAAGGAGCAGTTTAGTATTATTGTAAGAGAGGGACACGTAGAGGTGTTATATTGAATAAGATTGTAAAAAGAACACTCGGACACTTCAAAGTCCTCATCGAGCACTCCCTTAGACCATACGAACCATCACCTGAACACATCCTTAAACGGATGATAAAACCTATCTGCCAAGATGTGAGAATGATGCATATGAAGGGAACGAGAAACGATTCTTGGGAGTTTCTCAAAGGCTTGGCCGAAGAGTGCAAGGCTATCTTTAACCTGTAGGCACAAGAGGAGAACAAATTCTATCTTTGCCTTTCCTATTTTTACCATTATCCTCAAAGGCACAACACTTTATAGATTTTTAATATTCGTTGAATTAAACTTGCCAAACTTGGGATTAAGAGTAAAAAATAGAATCGTGGTTTTTGCACAAATCAAAAATATAATTAATAAGATGAAAATATTATAATGATTAAGTAGGGTTTTGATTTATTTTCCTTAGAACATTCGGGGATTTGGATAAATGGCTGGTCATAAACAGTATCTTACTCCTTATACTCATGATACTAAGAATAATAACTTTCTTTCAGCCATTGGGGGATGTCAATCATGAATTCGGATAATGATAATGATTCTGTTAAGGATGAAAAAGCTAAGGAAAGAACCAAGAAATATGAGGATATGGACGGTTTTGAAAAGATTATCAGGGAGGCTTGGGAAGGTGGTAATGTAGATTCGCCCGATTCTACCCCTTATTTTTGGGTTCTAAATTGGAAA
>NZ_JBRAKS010000549.1:0-1600 GCF_052745115.1 Candidatus Jordarchaeum sp. | reverse complement strand
CCCGAAACAAAGGAGTAAACAACAACATAATTAAGAACAAAATTAATAGAAAAGGGTGGTGCACATGTTCTAAAAGCACATGGTTGCCCAAAATAAGGTCATTCCAGACCACTCACCGGCTGAAATGCGCCCCACACCTTCCGCATACGAGCGCAAAAAATGATACAACCCTTGCAAAAACCGTTCTCCAGCTACGGAGATTGAAAGTTTTTTATTAAAATTTGAGAGAAAATATAATTCTAATAAAAAGGGTTCAAATAGATTTGTTGATAAGGTGGAGTTTTTTCACATAAATACTTTCATTGCTGCTTCTACACCTGCCCCGAGTTCTATTCTCTGCCCAAGCTTTTTGAGAGACTGTTCAAGTGCATATATGGTCATTAGAATTTCTTTATCTGTCACATGTCCCATGTGCCCTATTCTAAAAATTTTTCCTTTCAATGCTGACTGTCCTCCGGATATCAGGATACCATGATCCTTCTGTATATTCCCTCGCAGTTCCTTGTCTTGAACACTTTTGGGAATTTTTACTGCAGTTACTGTTACAGAACAGGTTTCTTCTCTCTCGGGAAAGAGTTCTAGTTCAAGGGCTTTAATAGCTTCTCGAGTGGCTTGCGCCATTTTATGGTGGCGAGCGATTACATTCTCAAGTCCTTCATCTAATAAAAGTCTCAAAGAATTCTGCAGAGCATAATAAAATGTTAAGGCCGGTGTGTAAGGCTGCTCTGGAGGATCCTTTTTATAGCTCTCGAGGTAGTCTGGTAGGCTAAAATAGAATGCTCTTCTCTTAGTTTTGTTAATTACTTCCCACGCTTTTTCAGATACCGAGATGAATGCTAAACCTGGGGGTAGTGAAAAACATTTCTGTGAACCTGAAATGCAGAGGTCAATTTTCCAGTCATCAACCGGAATGTGGTCACCGCCCATACTTGAGATGGTGTCCACGATAAATAAGGCATTATGTTTTTTCACTATTTTACCTATATCATGAAGAGGAACTCTTACCCCTGTAGATGTTTCGTTATGAGTAACTGTTACCGCCTTGATATCTTCCTCTCTTTCTAAAGCCTCCTCAATCTGCCCTGAGTCCGGCACGGCGCCCCACTCAATGGGTAATTCAACAGGTATTCCCCCAAAGGCTTCCACAATCAATTTGAACCTTTCACTAAACTTTCCATAAATTGGGCAAAGTACTTTATCGCCAGGTTCTATGGTATTACTAATTGCAGCTTCCATTGCTCCCGTTCCAGAGGAGGTGAGAATGAAAAGGTCGTTTTTAGTTCTGAAAACCTTCTTTAAATTTTCGGTGCATTCAGTGAGCATTTCCCCAAATTTTTTTCCTCTATGATTAATCATTTGGCGGGACATGGCTCTGAGTGTACTATTGGCAACGAAAGTGGGTCCCGGAATCATCAAAAGTTCTTCGTCAACTCCACGCAACTTATTTCACCATCAACATTTTTAAACAATCAATCTGCAGTGCTAATAAAACATATTGAATTACCCTATAGATGTTAAAGAATATTTTCGGTGTAATGACTCCTTTTTATAATGGTCTTTAACAGTGAAAGGGATACCCTTTTAATGTTTTCCATATCTT
>NZ_JBRAKS010000548.1:0-1626 GCF_052745115.1 Candidatus Jordarchaeum sp. | reverse complement strand
TATTTATTTTCCTTAATCTCTTTCCTCGACATAATCCAATATACTATCTTATCTATCCAAACACCAATAAAGATAAAAACATTAGACATATCCGCTTTAATCTGTTGGTAATTCATCCAAAAAGGTTCATTAGAACCGTATCTCAAAGCTTTCTCCATTAAGTTACCTCGTTTTTTGGTATTTATTGCTCGGCAGGCTTTTACTTCCACCTTAATACCTTCAAACCATAAATCATATTGACCTTCATAAGTAGGGTCAAGTTCTTTGTTTGGTTTTTTAAATCTGTTATCTATATCCATAATATGAGTATGCCCCCATATCTCTCCAAATACACGGGGAGCAATGCTATAAAGTTCTAAATATGGGTTAGAAGATACATATTTCTTTCTTAATTTTTCATACTGCTCAAAGGTAATGACCTCTTTATCCAGTAAAAACATAAGAATATACTCATATTCATTAAATGGGAAGACTGACTTCAAACTTTCTAATCTTGCGCTTAGCAATTGGTGATTTTTGGGTTTCAAATTTTTGATAAAACCTTCTAAATATTGTTTTAATTGTTTTATATCCATCTTCGGCTCTCTTTTTCGTCTTCTATTTCAGGAAATGGATTTCTCCATTGCCATCCTGTCTTCCCAGTTTTTCTAAAATGTTCTAACCTCCTAATCGTAATCTCAGCAAATATTGGGTCAATATCAAATGTATAAACCTTTCTTTTTAATCGTTCGCCTGCAATTAAAGTTGTCCCAGAATGGGCAAAGAAGTCTACAACCAAATCTTTCTCATTTGTTGCTGATAAGACTATTCTCTCTATTGCCTTCAAAGGTTTTTGGGCATAACACCCAGGGACATTCTCTTCCACTCTATAAAATACCTGTTGAATATCAATCCATACATTCCCAGCCCTAATATACTTTGATTTGCTTCTTTCCAGATTTTCTGTAATCCTGCCATTGACCTCTTTGTAGTATCCCTTTAATATTTTGGGGATGTCTGTATATTCAGCCTCTACATTAAAACCAGGATTGCCTTTAACATAATAAAGCAATTCCTGTCTAACCCACATCCAGTTTTTTTGTGTTCCATAACCTCTCTGATTTCTCAGTGTAATAAAATTTTTAGGTTTTAACTCCTTAAATTTTCTAAGCAAAATAATAAAATCTGGAAGCGGCTGAAGATTATCTTTGTAGTCTGCACCTAACCATATATAAAGATGTGCATCCTTATCCATAATCTCAATTGCATTTTGCACCCATTTCTCCGAAAACTCTAAATAATTTTTAATGTTTATTTTGAAAAGAGCATTCGTATTTGCATTTCCTACTGCTACATTATAAGGAGGGTCATTTATAACCAATCTGACTTTTTCATTACCTATAATCTTTTTACCATCTTCTAACTTTGTGGCATCTAATACCCCAACCTTATGTCCATTTCTTGGGTCTTCCCATATATCTCCATATTTTAACCTGCATAATGGTAATATCCTTTTTTGTAATTCTCCATGAAGGTCCAACCGTTCAAGTCTTTCGGTAGTTTTACCTCTCTTCTCCTCGCCTTTCTGGGTTAACAATTCATTACCAAATAAACTCAAAGTGTTTGTTTTATCTTTCATAATCTATT
>NZ_JBRAKS010000547.1:0-1630 GCF_052745115.1 Candidatus Jordarchaeum sp. | reverse complement strand
AACCGAACACCATTTAGGCGGTGTCCTAAATGGGTAAGTTTCGGACAACGGTTACGCGGATGAGGTGAGCGATATAGATCTGGGACTCGTACTAAGAAAAGAGTTTGAGCCCGACCCTCTATATCCTGCTAGAATTGCTAATGAGTTAGAAAAAAAGCTGAACTCAAAACGTGAAATTGACGTTAGAATACTGAATGGGCAGTCGGTAAGATTTGTTTACCAAGTGATCAAGGAAGGAAAAGTGGTTTTTTGCAGAGATGAGGAGGAAAGAGTAGAGTTCGAAACGACTATAACAAAAAGCTACCTAGATTTCAAACCCTTATATGAAGAATATGATAGAATAAGAAGAAGACGAATAATAACCTCATACTGAGGGGGGAGTCTTTTGGAGGTAGATAGAAATCTTATAGAAGGAAAAATAGACATAATTGAACGGAATATAAAATTCTTAGAGCAGTATAAAGATTCTAAAATTAAAGAATTTGAAAAAAATTATAAAGATATTCAAGCGGTAAAATACTCTCTTCTCGAGATAATTGAATTTTGTATCGACATTGCCAACCACATAATCTCGGTTAGTGGATATAGGAGAGCAGAGACGTACAGTGAAATATTCCAAATTCTCGGTGAAGAAAAAGTCATTAGTCAAGGATTGTCCGAGAAAATGCAAAATATGGCAAAATTCAGAAACCTGCTAGTTCATAGATACGGGGAAATTGAAAACAGAAAATTGCTGGAAATAATTAAAAAAAACTTGGACGATGTTAAAGAATTCGAAAAAGAAATTGAAAAAAACATCTTGGAATAATGACCATAGGCAGTGTAAGGTACCGAGTATAGATGGTTAGATAAGCATATTAATTATTAGAACGATTAACGCATAGTTAAAAATTTTAAACCCAATGTAGCATATTTATTATCATCTATTAAAAATGAGGTGAAAATGAATGGGAGATGCTGAAAAAGTGGTGCTGGAAGCAATGAAGAAGGCAGGAAAACCGGTAAGACCGGGAGATGTGGCAAAGATTACCGGCTTGGAGAGTAAACAGGTGTCTGCGGCGATTCAAAATCTGAAAAAAGAAGGAAAAGTCATGTCACCCAAAAAATGCTACTGGGCACCAAAATAAAGCATAGTGTTTCATAACAAAATTTAACAATTGCTTTTGGTTTACCGCTGTTAAAAGAAGCGTTTTAAACACACCTGTACTAGAAAAGAAATAATTAGTGGAATTCTAAGAAGAATACTACTGTTAACAATATTATCCTAAACCACTACAACAAGTATGCTAAAATACTATTTTTAAATTTTTAAACCATTCAATATTGCCTTTCACTAATTCTTGTCGCGAATAAGTGTATATTGATTTTTTCTTATTCTAAAAATGGGAAAATATAAGGAATAGTACTGAATGTGGCTTAATTAGTCATCTCTCTTAATCCAAAATTCAAGTTCCTGCTGCCGCTTTTCAAATCCTCCATTATCGAGTTGACGAGATGTATATGCTTTTTTGAGGTTGGCACTGATTTTAAACTGGGGCAAACCAGTATACGGTCTTCTTATCCTTACTCTGTCTTCCCGTTGTCCGAAACTTACCCATCTAGGACACTTCCAGATGGTGTTCGGTTCCTG
>NZ_JBRAKS010000546.1:0-1634 GCF_052745115.1 Candidatus Jordarchaeum sp. | reverse complement strand
GCGAAAAAAGACCGGGAAACAGGTTTGAAAACACAGGAAAAAACCTCAAAAAAAGACAGATTTTGCGAATCTATCGCCTGGATTGCATTCAAAAACACAAAAATCGGTTTAGATCTTAGCCTCTCTAGTTTATCAGGAGCATGGAGCTTCTATGAATGGGGAGATAAAATTACCATCTAAAACAATCCTAGATGTCCGAAAGAGGTAACAGATAGTATTAGCAGAAAATTTAAATTGAATTTTTTATTAATCTTGAATATTGTGAATTATTTTTGAAGTGAGAGTTGCCTCATGTCTCCCAAAGAGTCTGTTAATTGGAAACGCTTTTATAACAGTTTTTTCGGTGACCCGTATTGGGCGTGGCATGATGGTTTGGATATCGACGCTTTACATTCACTGTTGCCTGAGGAAAAGGAGAAGGCTAAGGAATTGTTTCTAGAGAGGATGAATGAGAATGATACTCGGGCTGCAGTAGGTCTGGGTGAGCTTCGCTCGAAAGAAGCGGTTCCAAGACTAAGGGAGCTCCTAAACAAGGCCACGGGCAGAGAGCTGGTGGATATAGCCGTGGCACTTGCCAAAATCGAAGGCGACAAATCTTATGCAAAGTATATAATACATGTTTTGAAAAATAATCCATGGTGGTATAATAGAATCTGGGCTGCTATTCATTTGCGTGAATTCGATTTCCCGGAAGTCGTTGAATCACTATTTGAGGCCGTGAAGGACCCGGATTATCTTGTCCGCAACCATGCTTGTGATTCACTGCTCCAACTACACGGATTTGAGCCGAACATAGCTAATTACGAGGAAATATTTGTTAATATCATATCCCCGCATAAGGGCGAACCCGCAGAGGAGGATTATAAAAAATATGAGACTGCGGTAAAGCAATTGCGGAAAATGTTTAAGGAAAAAAAGAATTTAGAGTAAGGATTTAATTTTTAAATGCTTTTATTAAATATATTGGAATTATTCATGCGTCAGAAAATTTGGATATAAATTTGTGAAGAGTGGACTTGCAGAATGGGTAGTTAGTAATTTTAATGAGGAATTTTTCTATGCTTATGAGCTGGCGATGTAGTTTCGTTCGATTCTGCCTCAAAAAGGAGCTTTTATAGAGCTTATTTTCCAATTTAGAACCCAAAAATAAGGGGTAGAATCGGGCGAATCTACATTACCCTTATGAGCTTGATAATATTTTAAGTGTGTTTATTACCTTTCTCCGTTATTTCCATTGCGGCCCATTAAGAATTTAAGGTAAACACCGATTTTACTTGGTCTTACAATTAGCGCTGGAACTCTTTTTTGATATTCTCGGTAAGATTCACCAAACCTTTCAATAAGTTCCCTTTCCTCAACTAGTCGAATATGGCAGAGCAAACCAACCAAAAAAATAAGAAAAACAGGAGGGAATAAACGGAAAATCTAGCGAAGACAGCTCCTAAAAAGATCAAAATACCTCCTGAATATGTTGGATGTCGTAGAACTGAGTAGATTTCGTATTCTTGGAGTTCAGATTCTTCGGGATAGTATAGGTATAAGACAGCAATGTAGTCCCAGCTAAAGTATTGGAGCGCCCGATAAAAAACTTTCAATCTCCGTAGCTGGAGAACGGTTTTTGCAAGGGTTGTATC
>NZ_JBRAKS010000545.1:0-1663 GCF_052745115.1 Candidatus Jordarchaeum sp. | reverse complement strand
GAGATTACAAAAAGTTTTAAAATATGTAAACCATTTGTGTAATCCGAATGGAAAGGGGTAATCACATGGCTATTGATGATATAGATTATAAGCTATTGGATATTCTCAAAAAAGATGCGAGAACACCAGCATCTAAAATAGCAGAAGAGCTTGGAATTTCAAGGATGACTGTAAAAAATAGAATGAAAAGATTAGAAGACTTTGGAATTATTAGACAATATACTGTAATGCTTGGTGTTAAGCCTTTATTGTACGAACCTGCCCAAGCAAGGATTTTAGAACGGGTAAAAAGTGGAGTACCCGGTTTTGATAATTTATGTGAGGGCGGATTACCTAAAGGCACAACCACATTACTGTTAGGTCCCCCTGGAGCTGGGAAAACTATTTTTGGATTTCAGTTTCTCTATCATGGTTATAAGGATTATAATGAGCCTGGGGCTCTTATAGCCCTGCAGGATTCTCCGAGTGATTTGTTAACCTTAGCAGCCAATATGGGAATGAATCTAGATCTTAGTAAGGTAACAATCATAAGTCCTTTTTCTCCTGAAAATATTGTTCATGAGAGGGCAGACTATGAAACCTTGGCGTTAAATTTTGAAAAATCAATAGAGGAAGCAATAGTGCAGGTGGGCGCTGAGAGGGTGGTAATAGACTCCATATCCATATTTCTTTCACGATTTGAGGATATATACAAGAGAAGAAGAGAAATCTATCTGCTAAACAATTTTCTACGTTCCAGAGGATGTACCACAATAATGATAGCCGAGGATTATAATCAGATGGAGTACGCTCTAGAGAGCTATGTGGCACAAAACGTAATAGTTATGAGATATGGCGAAGAGGGTAATCACCGGAAAAAAGAACTAGAAATACTTAAAATGTTCGCCACCGATCACAGTCGGGGTTTTCACCCATTCTGGGTAACAAAAAACGGAATAAATATAGAACCCCTAACTTAAGAAAATGTTTAAGAAAGGTAACGTGTCTTAAAAATTTTTTAAATCCTGGTCATAGACATAATTGAAATTCCAAATCGGTTTCCCAGTGCTAAGCTTTTCTTTTGAGGTAACGTGTTCTAACTCGTGTTCAAGACTGAACGCCAAACTTCCTTCAAATCCTAATTCCTGTTTATCCAATTTTTTTAGCTTGATAACTTTCTCCTTTGGATCAATTACCGCAACCAATGCCTTATCAATACTCACCTTTATGTTATATGATCTTTCTACGAGTTCTCTCTCATCGCTTAATCCGCATTTTTCTATTCTATAGACTTTTCCTTGTCTCGTGATAATTCTCGGATTTATCAAAAGATAAATTGTTTCAAAACTTGTACCCTCTTTTATTTCCCTGTCATAAATTGTTTCTCGGTCTTTTACTGCGACTGAGACACTTTCACTATTTCTCAGGCTCCAATCCCCTCCGTATTTAATGGAAAGAAGGAGTGGAATCAATAGGTCTGAGTTTATGTCAAATAGCTTACTGAGTTTTTCTTCTGATGCAGTGAATTTTAGTATTTTTTTAAACTCCTCTAAACCCATTATTGAACACCATTCCCACAATAGGGTATTATGGTTTTTAGTCTTATTCTGGTCCGTTATATAAGTGGCTGTTATTAATTTGATAATGATATGTTATAAAAATAACTTTTTTACTTATTTTATAA
>NZ_JBRAKS010000544.1:0-1685 GCF_052745115.1 Candidatus Jordarchaeum sp. | reverse complement strand
AACTCGGAAAAGAAATTTAAAGAGGGGGGGTGACAAATGTCTATGATTTCTACACCTTTTATTATATAATGTAGTAAGAATACATAAATTAAATAAATAAGAAAAAGCGAAAACGATTGGTGGGTGGAACAAGATATGAACCTAAGAAAATTGGTTCGTATAATTCTTTGTACATTACTCGTAGTAGGTCCATTGATGATACCTTTAACCACGCGGTATTCCGGTATTTCGACGCAATCACAGTTAAGCTTTACAAATTATGCTCATTTGATTTTAACCCAACAAAACACACCCATATCCTCTAAAGATCTGCTATTTGTGAGAAATTATTCCTATTTGGACACTAAAAATCCATTAATCATAGAATTGTTCGGCATACCACAGATTGAGAGCGTTAATTTCAGTTTATCAAATATAAAAGCTCCGAACTACACTATTCGAACAGCTGAAGAACCAGAAAAAACTGTGTCATTATGGAATATGAAATATGTAATGGGCTTTAAAATAAACCAAACTTGTTATTTGCATAACATTAGTTTATTCATAATTGATGTTAAGAAACCATTTTACCTTGATTTTGAGATATACAATGCCACATGGAACACAGGGACAACACGCATTGAGCCAAACCAACAAATCTATTTCAAAGATAATCTAGACCTGCAAAATCAAGCGGGAAACGCATGGAAAACAATAACACTAAATAGTGCATTAACTTTGAATTTAACAGAGACGGAGAATCAAACCTTTTTCATAGCACTAAGCCAGTATAACAGTCCCTCTCAGGCAAAAGAATTAGCCTGGGGATACTACCCTTCAATTGGAGAAAATGGGTATGGTCCAGCTTACAATTGGACCAGTGGAACCCTTGAACCATTAGAATTCGATTTTTCCATGAGAGTTAGAGTAAGTGCAAGTAATGATAGTGAACCTGAGATTGTTTATCCTTCCCAGATAAACTTAAAAATTAATGATATACCTGTACAAAATTCTGCTCCTCCTGCTGAAGGGAAAGGCGTTTGCACCATTACCGGAAATTTTGATTCCTCGGAAATCTTAATACTCAATTTTACTTCTACATGGTTTGACACGGTGAGTTTTAATGCCAGTGTTAAAGTATATGGTGTAAATCTTTTTGGAAATGTTCTCATGGCATCTCTTTTACAGGGATATAGTTTAGGTTCGATGTTTCAAGCTGAAGACAGGAATAATACTTTCTTAATTATCTGTGCTGTTGGTGCTGTTGCTGTGGCTGGGTTTTCTGGTTATCGTGCTAATAAGAAGAGGAAGATTCCCATAAATGCTATGAGGAGCATGGAGAGCATTCTTGTTGATCATAATCCTACTGGCGGTCTTGTTTGGTCTTTTAACTTCATTTCGATGCAGCAGGACACTGCTTTGGTTTCCGGTTTTATGTCGGCGATTAAAACTTTCCTGGAGGAGATGAAGGTGGGCGGTCTGAAGAGGCTGGGTACAGATTTCGGTACGTTTATCCGTGAGGAGAGTCAGTTACTAACTGCTACTTGTATTGCGGGTGAGATCGGGATTGATGAGGAGTTCTGGATCAGGAGCAAACTCCACGAGTTTTTGGTAAAAGTGGAGCAGAGCTACTATAAGGAGTTGCAAGACTGGAAGGGTTTACAACAGTAGGAAGATTTAATACTAAATAATACCATATATGGCTA
>NZ_JBRAKS010000543.1:0-1700 GCF_052745115.1 Candidatus Jordarchaeum sp. | reverse complement strand
AACCCTTTCCGGAGTGAAAGGCGGAAATTATGCGGGCTTCTCAAATATAATTAGCATGATTATCAAGAAAGAACTTCAAACAATTTAAGAGAACATCGAACTCTACTATAGAATTCACAAATGTGCGAAAAATGGGTTAAAACAGAGATATTTGGTCTGTCCTAATGCTCATATTCACAAAACATTCACGTAGACATGAACTTTTCATGTCGGTAAATTAATATGACATTAAGCTAGAGATGTCAATTCAAAAACTAGTTCAGTTTACTCTCTTAAACAATAAAATTTGGGTGGCTGAAAAAAATGGGCCCACTTGATGGTATAAAAATTTTGGACTTGACACGTCTTCTACCTGGAGGTTACGGCACTATGCTTCTAGGAGACCTTGGAGCGGAAGTGCTCAAAGTTGAGGATCCATTCCTCGGAGACTATTTACGGTGGTTTCCTCCTCTAGTGGGGAAAGAAAGCGCAGGTCACCACCTTTTAAACCGAAATAAAAAGAGCATAACCCTCAACCTCAAGAATGATAAGGGAAGAGAAATCTTATACAAACTAGTCCAAGAATACGATGTTCTCATAGAAGGATTTAGACCAGGGGTCGTAAAAAAACTTCACATCGATTACGAAACACTAGAGAATATAAATCCTCGATTGGTTTATGTTTCACTCACCGGTTTCGGTCAGTATGGGCCTTACAGAGATCTGCCGGGCCACGACATAAATTACATTGGAATCGCGGGGATACTTGGAATCACTGGTCAGCGTAACGGGCCGCCAGTAATACCTGGTATACAAATCGCTGATCTTTCGGGTGGAATGTTTGCGGCTTTATCTATTCTTACAGGAATAATCTCCCGAGATAGGACTGGTAAAGGCCAGTACATAGATTACGCTATGCTTGATGGTGTAGTTTCCTGGCTTTCGGTCTGGGCTGCGGTATTCTTTGTAGATGGTATTAATCCTAAAAGAGGTGAGATGCGTCTAAATGGGGCCTTGCCTATTTACAACGTTTACGAAACTAAGGATGGCGAATATCTTAGTCTAGGTGCCCTAGAGGATAAATTCTATAATAACCTGTTCAGAGCAATTGGAAGAGAGGACTTAAATGGGGGCGAGTCTTTCTGGATGATGAGTCGCGATAAGTTAGACAAGGTTACAGAAGAGCTTAGGAAGATTTTCCTTACAAAAACTAGGGATGAATGGGTAAAGTTTCTCTGGGAGCACGATGTTTGCGTGGGTCCAGTTTACACTTTTGAGGAGACCTTCAACGATCCTCAAATTAAAGCGAGAGAGATGGTCACAGAGTTCGAAAACCCCGAGGTGGGCAAGCTGAAGCAGACTGGTATCCCCCTCAAATTCTCAAAAACACCAGGAGAAATCAGAGTGCGTGCGTCTCATCTTGGAGAACACACGGAAGAAATCCTTCTAAATCTGGGGTATAGTAAGGAAGAAATAAAGCATTTAAAAAATGAACAGGTGATTTAGTTGAAATATGTCATCAACACCTATTTTGATTTTTTCTTCCGACTTTTAGTATATTTTGGTATAAAAATATGATTCAATTAGTTTGAGTGCTTATAGTCTGGGGTGTTAAATCAAATTCTGAAGATTTCAAATTTTACAAATTACTTATTGGTTACTTGTTTTTGTAGAAGTTAGGGACATTTGTCACCCCTTGCTGTTAATTGGTAGGATGTCCT
>NZ_JBRAKS010000542.1:0-1718 GCF_052745115.1 Candidatus Jordarchaeum sp. | reverse complement strand
CATAAGTTATATATCAACAAATACCCATATAGGAGTTTCGTCTGAATATATGGAATTTCGGGATTAAAATACCAAAATGTGAATTAAATCAATCCTATATCTGAAATAATCAATTATGTAAACTTATATTAAAATAGATTGAATTTATTTTTTATCCTTTCACTTTCCTCAGAACTATACAGCTCTCTACACTTATTACTCCTTGAATTCCCCTCACTTTTTCAATGAACTTATTCAATTCTATTAGGCTATTAACGTGAACCTTCATGCTCAGGCCACATCCTCCGGTCATGAGGTGTGCTTCTTCAACCTCTTCTAATTTAGCGATGGTTTCTATTATTTCATTTTGCCTGTGTGCTGCCGGGTGTATAGTTACTAATGATATAATTTTATTTTTGAATAATTCGGGATTTAGTATTATTGTAAATTTTTTAATGATTTCCTCATCGACAAGTTTTTGTAATCTTTTTCTGACAGTTATTATACTTAATCCCAGTTTATCTGCAATCTCTTTGTAAGATTTTCTACTGTCTTCGCTGAGCATCCTAATCAGTTTCTCATCAGTGTCATCAATTTTTAACATTTTTGAGTACCTTCATTTTTTATTTAACGCAAAACGATTCTATTATAAATTTGTAATTCCTACCTCTTATATATTGGAGTCAATGGGTGCCAATGGCTACTATTATTATGTGTTCTAAGAGTTTGAATCAATTAAAAGTTTTTTTTTAAAATATTAACGATTAGAATTAGGAAAAATTTAACTAATATCTCTCCATTCTTGGATTTTATTTTGTTTGAAGATCTACATTACAGATCTTTTTAATTCTTTTAAAGCGATACAACTCTCTAGGCCTATGATTGCTGATTCATTCTGCAATTTTTCTAAGAATGCGTTCAGACTCTGTAGATCCTTTACTTCTACCTTCATGTTTACGCCACATTTTCCGGACATGGCGTAGGCTTCCACTACCTCAGGCAATTCTTTAACTAGTTCTTCTACTTCTCTCTCCCTCTGGTTCTGAGGATATGCAGTAACATAAGCAGTTACCGATCTCCCACTTTTAGAAGGATTAAGAGCTAGCGTAAATCTCTCTATTACTTTCTCCTCGACAAGTTTATTTACCCTCTTTCTAACTGTGGATTCCGTTACTTCTAGTTCATCGGCAATTTCTCGGTAAGGTCTTCTAGCATCATTTGTTAGCATCTCGATTATTTTCTTGTTAATATAATCCAGTTCCATAGTTTACTCCTCCTTTCTAAAAGACTAATTCACTTATTTTTAATATCACTTTATTAGTTATTTCGGAAAATTTATAAACATTTTGGAATATAAACGGACAATAATGGTACTAAAAATATACTAAAATGATAATTAATTTATAGGCCAAAAAGCCGGAATATAAAAAATCCAATAATACCTTAAAAAATTTATTATATTTCCCTATAATAAAAATCCATAACATCAAATTCTAATTAGCAAAATCGGAAAAATATATCCTTATTTAGGAAAAAATATTGAATATTTGCACGAAAATTATTAAAAAATTATGATATTTTTCCCCTAATCTTACCATAAAGTTTTTAAATAGGATTTTTTAGTGGTGCGTCGGGAAAAATTTCGGAAATATTATTCCCAATACAGAACTTTTTTATATTTTTATTTTCCCAAATTTATATTAAACTGACAAATTTTTCCGATTTTTTTACTTCTATAT
>NZ_JBRAKS010000541.1:0-1731 GCF_052745115.1 Candidatus Jordarchaeum sp. | reverse complement strand
ACACCCCTCCACCACTCATCAAGCCTAGAAGAGGTTTTTCATACCGTCACAGCAGAGTGCAACACAATCATCTATAGCCGTGATCACATAATTAAATGATTAACACTTTAAAATCTGAATCTAATCTCCTCATGTCCCCCAATCTTGTCGCCCTTTTTAGCCCATAGAAGCAGAATGTTATTCATAATCTCATAGTCCATGGGAGTAGTTACGGATAAAATTTCGCAGTCCTCAGGAAATGTCCATATGGCGTCACAATCATATTCTAATACTTCTTCCTCGGTGACTGTTTTGTAAATATTTTCCCCCTCCTTAAATTTACCTTTGAAGCTGATTATCCAGAGGATGAAGGGCGTATTTTCAGAGCCTCGAAACTGGAGATCCGTAAAAATCACTTTGGGATAAACTCTCTCCCCATTTACCTGATTAATTTCTTCTTCCAGATATCCTTGCATGTTCAACCATAGCTTCTCAATTTCTTTCTCATACTCCTCAGGGGTGGACTCTAGATTCAAATAGTATTTGTCAGGATCATAGTAATCATAAGTTAGTAATTGATGAAACTCTCCATCCCGCGAAACGCTAAAGAAGGTATGGGCAAATATGGGAATAATATTCTCACTCAAATAGGCTCCATCCTTTAATCTATAAGTAAAAGTGGAGAATGAAATCCGTTTAATTTTTTTAAAAAGCTTGACTATATTCCAGTTTAATAAATCTATTGGAAAAATTAAAATTCTATGCGCAAATGGACAATGATTTATAGTACGTAAACAATTTATACCTTAAAAGCTAAATTTAGCAAAAATAGTTTTGGAGATGTGTTTTAATGCCTAAGAAGAAGGAAAAAGAATTAGAAGAATTGAAAATTCGCAGACCGCCACACGTTGGCTTAGTATTAGGTGCTGCTACCCTAATTAGCACTATAGCTGCAGCTTTAGTGTCTCTGGGTATATGTTATGGTTTGTTCCTGATTTTTGACATGTTTCTTGTCGAAGTGCCAATCTATGTTTGGATAGCGATTACTCCTTTTCTGTACTTTGCCACCAAGTGGGCTTTTAAACTGACATTGCTCGGTTATGCCCATTTAAATATCAAGCCTTTAGAAGAGGGTTATCACGACTTCGACATGCGTGATGAGACAGTTAGGAAATGGGTTGTAAACGCTGCTCTAACGGCTTTCACCGGAGTAACTGTGGGTACCTTCCCTTGGGGGCAACCGGGTCTCGGGACCAGAGTTTTTAGAGCGATGGGTGCAAAGATGGGTAAAAACTCTATTGCCGTGATAATGGGTGAACCGTACATGGTTGAGATGGGAGACAACTCCACTTGCGGTGTTAGTTCTGTTTTAGCAACTCATGTGATTGAAGGAAACAAATTCTACATGGCGAAGATAAGAATCGGAAACAACGTGGTGGTGGGAGCCCAATCAATGATATTTCCCGGAGTCACTATAGGCGATAATTCAGTTATTGCAGCAATGTCGCTAGTTCCAAAAGATACTACGGTTCCGCCGAGAACAGTCTGGGCAGGAGTACCTGCACGCCAGGTGGGTGTGGTTGATAAAAACGGAAAAATAGTGAAAATGGAGTCCAATGAATTGAAAAGACTGGGCAGATAACCCCATTTTTAATTATTTTCTGTTATTTTATTATTTTATTAAAAAATTTAAAATATTTTAAGAAAAAGGCACAATGTAATGAATATGTATTTTTGTGGTTTGTTATTGGG
>NZ_JBRAKS010000540.1:0-1735 GCF_052745115.1 Candidatus Jordarchaeum sp. | reverse complement strand
GACATCCTACCAATTAACAGCAAGGGGTGACAAATGTCCCTAACTTCTACACTTTCTCATTCATGATCATCCTTTTTCCTTTAATAGGGCTCTTTTTTGATTTTATGTTTATTGAATTTTTTACGAATCATATAAAAATTTTATGTTTTTCAATTTAATATTGAAATATTATCAAAAATTTATGTTTAATGATTTTTACTCTACCTATATTATAAATATTATGTTTCATGCAAAAACAGAATAGTTGGTTGAAAAGGTATTGGAAGGCTATACAGGAACAGGAAGGCATTATCGAATTATATAGAATCATAAAATAGTTAAAACTTCTACAACTTACCATGGTCTTCGAAGCCTTAGAGAGAGATTAATTCATTTTTGAAAAATTTCTAATCCGTATTCTAGTAAAATATAAAAAGTATGTGATTCACATATTAGAAATTAAAGTAGTTTTATGATTGAATAAAGGGAGTTGAAGGAGAGATGGTTAATGAATGGAGACTTACATATATACCTGATGCAGATATGCTGGACACCGTAGCTTTGGGTGGTCCCGCTGTTGAGATGCAAAAAAAGAGTCCCATGGGTCTATCCGTTGTGGGTTTCAAAGAAACCGGTGTAAGCTTAGGCTTTTTCCAAGATATTGATACGGAAGTTGATTTGGAAAAGTGTAAAGAACATGGAGTCCGTGTTATCAGAAGGCTTGGAGTAGGTGGCGGCACCATATTCGTTGACAAGAATGCTAGCATGGCGGTGGGCTTACTCTATTATGACAATTTCTTCCCAGACATGGAGACAGCATTCCATAAGTTCGGAAAAGTAATAGTGGAGGCATACAAAAAACTGGGCGTTAAGGAACCTTGGTACAAACACATACGTTTTGAGTAGTGTCTCAAGACGGTGGAATGGGGACGTCAAGGTGGGTGAAAGAAAAATTACGGGGTTTGGTTTTGCGCAGGTTTTCGAAATCACGTTGGGTAATACTATTCTCAGTATTGGTGAGCCGGATATGGATTTGTTCGCTAAGGTGGCTAAGATTCCTCCGGAGAAGTTTTCGGATAAGAAGGCTAAGAGTGTTTCTGAGTGGGTGACCAGTGTTGAGGCGGAGACCGGGCGTCTTCCGAGTAAGGAGGAAGTGAGAGATGCTTTTGTTGAGGTTTTTGAACGGGAGATAGGTGTTAAGCTGGTGGAGCAGGAGCGGACTGAGGAGGAGGAGGCGATAAGACAGAAGTGGAGGGCTATGGCTGGCTCGGATCAGCACACTTTCAAGATTTCAAGTAGCAGAAGATTCCAAGACAAGAAACGGGATCAAGAGTTACTTTTTGGAAGGTTCAAGGGTAGAAAGTTGATTGTAAGCCATTTGCTTTTGAACAGCGAGGGAAAGATTGATGATGTGATGTTTTCTGGAGATTTTTATGCGAGGCCTGACGCTTATCTTTGGGATATGGAGAAGTCACTAAAGGGTTTAGATCCCACAAATGAGGATGAACTGTTGAAAACGATAAAAGAAACCTACAGTAAACCGGGCTGGGAGATACCCATGGTTGACCCGAAAGACTTCACACAAGCCATTAACATAGCATTAAAGCAACGTGAGTAAAATACTATATTCAAACTCTTTTCTTTTTTATTTACCATGAAAAACTTTAGATTTTCGTCCTTTGTCTAAAACGCGTAAGCGTATGGGGGTTTACAACAGTAGGAAGATTTAATACTAAATAATACCATATATGGCTAT
>NZ_JBRAKS010000539.1:0-1739 GCF_052745115.1 Candidatus Jordarchaeum sp. | reverse complement strand
GTGTCCGCATTAGCCCTTAACACAGCCACGTTAGCGCTTTGGAAAATGCTTAGTGCCCGTGGGCCCATCCCATAAGTGATTACAGCATGGGGCTTAAATTGTAGTATACGATCTGGTGGCCGTCCAGTTCCGCCGAAATGTTCACTTTCGTTGGATACTGCCTGAACGTTTAAAATGTTGCCATCTTCACCAAGCTCGACGACAATGAAGTATGGTGCTCTCCCAAAATGCCCTGACAGCCTAGCATCAAGCCCGTTTCCATCTTCAGCTGGAATAACTATTCTCTCCTTCAACCTTTCACCTCCATCCTTTCTAGATTCCTGCAACATTCTTTCAAGCTTTTTCTGTCTTAACCTTTCAAGCTCCTCGTCGTCTACATTTCCTATGGCTCCCATCGTGCTTGCCTCCAACCCCGTCCTCTACCTCCACCCATTCCAAAATGGCCTCCAACTGTTGGAGCATTTGTTCCTCTCAGTTCCCCCCTCATGTATTTTTCAACAGCCTCTCTCACAGTTCCGTAAGCACCTGTGACAATCTTTATTCCCGCTGCCGACAAAGCCTGAAAAGCATTAGGTCCCACGTTTCCAGTTATAAGAACTTTAGCGCCCTTGCTCGCTATAATTTGAGCTGCTTGTATCCCGGCTCCACCCACAGCGCCAGAAGCCATGTTTGGAATGGCCTCGAACTGCATAGTCTCTGAATCTACTATGATAAAGTATGGGCACCTGCCAAACCTCGGATTTACAGGTGCGTCTAGGCTATTTGCCGCTGCAGATACACAAACCTTCATTTAACCACATCCTTCTACAATTTCTCCTCCATTTTTCCTTCTTTTTTATTAATATCGGCTGATGAGGACCCGGAAATGACTTGTTTTTTATGCTCCAAAAAGCGTTCAATTTTTTGAACGATCTCCATGAAAGCTTTAGATGCTGGGGAATCTGCACGTTCAACAATGAAAGGCATACCTTTGTCAGCATCCTCGCAGATCTTTTGGTCAATAGGGATGCTTCCAAGAAACGTCACATCCAACTCATCAGCTATTCTCTTTCCACCTCCAGATTGGAAAATGTCAACTTTTGCTCCGCAGTTTGGACAGACGAAACCACTCATGTTTTCCACAATACCTATAATAGGCATTCCGAGCTTCTTGGAAAACATTACAGCCTTCTTAACAACTATTTGCGAAACCTCCGAGGGAATAGTTACAATAACCACACCATCCATTTCTGGTAAAAGCTGTGCAACGCTTAGTGGCTCATCTCCAGTGCCGGGAGGCAAATCTATCAACAGCAAGTCTAATTCTCCCCAAACAATGTCAGAGAGAAATTGGCGTATCGCTGTCATCTTTAATGGTCCACGCCAAATAACAGGCGCATTCTCATCTGGTAACAGAAAATCCATGGAAATAACTTTTATCCCTAAAGAGCCTAAAGCCGGAAAAATGCCGGCAGGTCCAGCTTGAAGTCTCTGTCCAGTTAACCCTAACATTTTTGGTACACTTGGACCATGGATGTCTGCGTCTAAAATGCCAACTCTGTTTGCATGTCCATGCATTGCAAAAGCTATCGCGAGGTTCACAGTAACTGTGCTCTTACCCACACCGCCCTTACCGCTTATCACAGCAATTTTATGCTTTATCTTTCCCATTCTAGTTCTAAGCCTTTGTTCCTGTTCTTGAATTTGCTTTCTTCTCTCGTCAATCTCCACAGCCCTATCACTCATACAGCTCACTATCG
>NZ_JBRAKS010000538.1:0-1742 GCF_052745115.1 Candidatus Jordarchaeum sp. | reverse complement strand
TTTTTCCCGAGTTTGACAGTTAAAAAATACAAATAATTGATATACAATTAAAAAAGTAACATTAAAAAGATTTACTCCACTACAATTTCTTCTAATATTGTATTTGGGATTTTAATTCCAAGTGATCTTAAGATAAGGTTATTTTCATCAGTTATTTCTGTCCTCATAATTACTTTTTTGCCGAATGCATTGATGGTAACAGCTTTGATCTTATCAAGTTGGTAAAAAACTTCATCTGTCGATAAGTTTAATTTTTCCTGCCGGTTAAGTTTAAACTCAATAGCCCTGAGCATGTACAAGCTCAGGAAACAGATCATTATATGTCCCTCTATTCTTTTTTTAGTCCAATGATATACAGGACGAAGATCCAGAGTGGACTTAAGTATTCGAAAACTGTTTTCAATTTGCCATAACATCTGGTAAGTCAATACAATCTCCTTATTGCTCATGGAGTGGTTATTGGTATAAAAGCCAAAAAAACCATCCCATCTGGCTTTTTCTAATACCTGCTTCTGATCAATTACCACTCTGGAGTCGCCTTCAACCTTCAGATAACTGTTATATGCTGATTTGGTTAAAGATTTTGGTTTATCACTCCTTTCGAGTTTCTTTTGCAATCTCTCCAGCAAAAGCTCCCGTTGTGTTTTATCTCTTTCTGCCCGTTGCTTACTGTAACCTAATACTAATCGTTGACCTCCAATGTTAATTTGCCATGTCGATATGTTCTCATCAATGGCAATGTATTTTTCCCTTGATAAAATCTTTTGATGATACTTCTCAGATATCTTGCTTATTTTGGCTGAAATGATATATTCATACCCGGCCGATGATAATTCCTCCATGATTCTCTCACTCACAATACCTTTGTCTCCTACGAAAACAATCTTCTCAAGTAAAAAGTCTTTCCTTAGCTTTTCCAATACCGGAACTACTGTCTTTCCCTCAAATGTATTGCCTGGAAATAAATAATAACTTATCGGCAATCCATCCTGGTTAATTACAAGCCCGATAACTACCTGGACAGAGTCTGTCTTGTTTTCTTTGCTGTATCCATATTTTCTTAATGCGTCTGCCTGCTGACTCTCAAAATAAAGCGTTGTTAAATCATAAAAAACTACCCTTACAACAGATTTAAACAAACTGCGTGTCTTTTCAAAAAACGATCTCTCTATCATGTCTTTATGCTCTGCAACTATATCCAGGCTCCGATACAAATGATGAAGTTCTATCCTGTCAAAACTCTCTCCATAGATATTTTCTTTCCATTTATCTATGCCTAACTTACTTAATGGATTTATTAGCCGGTTACTTATCATTAATTTTACAGCTAACTCAAAATCAAACTCTATCTTATATAGCTGCTGTATGTCAAAAAGCAATCGCTTCATTTTCAATTGATCCCAAAGAAAATTAATAACCAGCATCGGCCCATATGTCAGTGCATTCTTAATACCACCTTCCCATCTGCTCAAAAGAAAATATTTACGCGAGATAATTGCTAATTTCTCCATTAAATTATCAAGAGCACCTCTGGCTATCAACTCCTCCTCCCTTCCAAGATTGGCCAGTACCCGGTGTCTTGTTTTATCCTTTTCCCGGTAACTCTCTACAATCTGTAGATAATAGATTGGGTGTGCTTTACTACCTCCTCTGGTTCTTTTTATAAACATGTGACAAATTTTTATCAAATATATCACATGTATTTTATATTATGTATCTATTAAATAAACATTTTATTAACA
>NZ_JBRAKS010000537.1:0-1746 GCF_052745115.1 Candidatus Jordarchaeum sp. | reverse complement strand
AGGTTTTTTATAATTTGTCTAAAAAGCGAAGCTTATGTAGGTTTTTTAAAAAAATAGAAATAGATAATCAATTTATCCGATTCAGCAATGCTACTTCTCTTTTACAATTTTCTTTTTTGCACTTTTTTTGGCAGCTCTATATTTCGAAATTCGGAACGGTAAATATATTAATCCACCGATTATTGTGGCGCCTAAGGCTACATGTAGTATAAACATTGATATTTGATGTTCAAAATTATTAGTGGGTAACACTCTATTAGCCATCTCTTTCCCCTCCACTACTATTAAAGCGGGGTACGGTGAGTAATTCTCAATGACTAAAAAGTAAAATCCGGGAACTGGTGCTGAGTATCCGAAGGCTGAATATTCTGATGGCTGTCCTTTAAGGATCGGTGTGAAGAAAGTGGCACCCTGCACGTATTGAAAGAAATTGAAAACATCCATAATGTATGCATTTACTCTGATGTTTGAAGCATAAACCCCAAATACACCTTCGCCATAGCCTAGGAAAACTGGGACAAAATTCATTTGCCCGGGTGGTACTATCCAAACTCTTGTCCAGTTATAAGCCTCTCCACTTGCCACAGGTATAAACTCCACTTCAGGAAAATACAGAGTCAAGACCACTGTAGCGGGAATGGCTATGATTCCTCCTAGTAGAAGTATAACACCGATGGCGGCTATAATTTCCTTGATATTTCTTTTTCGGCTCACTTTTTTCACCATTATGTTTGCTAGTAAAAATGTCAATAATTTTACTGATAGGTAGAAATTTCTCTAATACGCTTCCTTCTATACATTGCCATTTACATATACCTTCTATGAAGAACCTACTCTTATTTTTCTTTCTGTTACAATGAATTACAATAAATTAATGAACATTAAAAATTATCTTAAGTAGTTACTTTTTAATTATTAATAGATTCTCCATATATTTAAAATAAAGAATATATGAAAATAAATAATAGATTGTATGTTTGTGTTTCTAATGAGGTGTTAATTGGATGTCAAAGAAAGAATCATACCGATCATCAGGAAAATGGTATGGCACACAGCAGACGACTCAAAAATGCCAAGATTGCGGTGGTTCGGTTCTCTATGACAGTTCAAGAAAATTGAGAATTTGTAGTGTATGTGGACTCATTCAAAAAGAACGCAGAGGGAACACCATATCTTTCAGAAATATTCTAGAAAGCCTAAAATACAAAGAAACCATTGAAGAAATTGCAAAGTACTTAGATGCTGAAGACTGGCAAATTGAACAACAAGTTGTGTTAATGGCAAGAAAGGGCTTAGTTAGACTTGAAGGAAAAAAGATAATACCCACCCGAGAAGGTCGAAGAATGCTTTTCAAAGAAATCGCAAAAGAAACAGAAGAAAGAATGTAACTTAATAAAATAATATTACCTTACGAATTAAAAATTCATCAAAGCAAGGTGCTTCTCTAATTATTCAGATCAAGCTCACCCAACCTTGCTTCCTTTGATGAATAATTTAACCCCTAATTTTTCCAATAGTTCTTTGAGCTCTAAATATTAAATCTTTGACAATTTTTGAAAAGCTATTTTTTAGAATTATCACCTACCATAAAAATATTAGCAGAGCTTCAGGATTTCTTGCACTCTTTAAAAAAGGGGAAATTAAAATAAAAAAGTTATCAGTAAAAAAGATGTATTGAATTGGATTAGATATCTTTTTTTACCGTATACGGGAAATATATGCTTGTATTTTGCTCAACAAGTTTCC
>NZ_JBRAKS010000536.1:0-1767 GCF_052745115.1 Candidatus Jordarchaeum sp. | reverse complement strand
GAACCGAACACCATTTAGGCGGTGTCCTAAATGGGTAAGTTTCGGACAACGGTACTTGGAACTGCACCAGACACGCCTGCGTTTATTGGAGAAATCGATTTAAACAAGGAGATGCCCGAGGAGGAGCCATAATCAACACCACTTCCGAAGCGGGAACTCAGGGAAACGTCGGTCAGTCAAACTATGCTCCTGCTAAATCGGGAATAGCCACTTTGACCCTTGGAATAGCTCGCGAAATGAAAAAATATAACGTAAATTGTAATTGCATAAGCCCGCTGGCAAGAACCGAGCTCGCTCTATCCAGTCCACCGGTAGCAGAAGCCATGAAGATGGTTACGGTTAGACCGGACTTTGATCCGCTTGATCCCAGTAACGTATCTCCTCTGATTGCCTTTTTGGCTAGTGATAAAGGGAAGCATATAACGGGTCAAGTGTTCAGGATTATTGGAGGAAAAATTGATTTATACAAAACATGGGAGATTAAGTCATCGATTGAAAAGGATGGAAAATGGGAGGCAGGGGAGCTTGAGACCGCATTGGACGAGCTTTTGAAAGGTGTAACTAGTGTAGAATCAATAGATTTAAAGAAAGGTGTGGAAAACCTGTTGAAGGAAAGCAAATAATTTACTCGTTAATCAGAACGTAGTAAAGAGCACCCAACTCACCTGAAATGCGGCTGTTTTTTGGAATTAGCTGGTATTCCTGGTTATAGATTGCTTCGAGTCTAAATCCCGCTTCTCTTGTTAGTTTCTTGAAGTCTTCGTATAGCCAGAGTCTTAGTTCATGTTTTTCGTTAAATTCTAGCATTCTACCGTTATCCTGAACTTTCATTCTGAAATTAATATGGCGTTTTTTGTTCTCCCTGTCATAGAAGTAGGGACACCATGTGGCCTCTATTTTAGTTCCATTACTCTCAGCAAGCCAGGTTTCATCTGGCTTTTGCTCATTCTTCAGATCTTCATAGGCGCATACGATTTCTACAATGTAAAGTCCACCTTTACGAAGGGATTCTGACATCGCTTTGAAGTGGCTTAAAATATCTTCGTCTGTAAGGCAGTATCCGAGACTGTTAATAGAAATTATTGCGGCATCGAATTTCTGATCGAATCTCATGGTTCTCATGTCGCCCAATAGGGCTTCTGCCTTGCCAGCAGCTCCGTTATTCATGATTCTTTGTTTTGTGTAATCCACCATGTTTGGACAAATATCGTATCCCGTAATATGATACCCGTATTTGGGAAAAGCCTCTAGGAATATACCGCTGCCACAGGCTGGCTCCAGAATCCTTTTCACTTCGAAATTACAGTATTTTTTAAAACAATTGATGTAGAAGGTAATTTCTCCTGAGACATCCCTTGAAAAAGCAATATCGTAGTATTTTGGTAAATTATAGAGGGTAAATTCTTCCTCTTTAAAATTTTCACAAATCGGGGGATTATGGTTGATCTCTAGGGAATCGTTTGGGGATGCGGTATCACTGTTTTCTGATTGGGTTTCGCCGGAATTAGAGCTCTTAGTCCCGGTGGAAGTTGGACTGGTCATATTTCTCACCCTAATTTTAGTTTTCAAAAATAGGAATATTTTTTATAAAAAATTCACCATACCATTCAAATATTTACCCAATTTTTTAATATTTGGAATATTCTATATTTGATCTTCATATTTAAGTTAAAAGTAATTATTATTTTGCATTGTCCCAAATTCTTATTAATTATCCTCTATATTTATTTATTTTACTAAATTTAATATTTATTTTCAAATTTATTG
>NZ_JBRAKS010000535.1:0-1771 GCF_052745115.1 Candidatus Jordarchaeum sp. | reverse complement strand
CTAGTTTACTAGGTCAATATTTTGCGCATTCCAAGGCTGAATTCTTTGTATAATTTGAATAAAATTTATATATTGAATACTATAAATAGGAAAACGAATAATATTTTTCAGGTTAGGTAATCATTTATGAAGCGTACGACGATCTCTGTTTCTGAAGCTGCTAAAAAAGAGTTGTTAAGGGAAATGGCTAAGTTACAGTTAAAGTGGGGGAAAAAGGTGGATTTTGAGGATGTCATAATAAATTTGGTTGTTCGGAATAGAAGGAGACCCGAACTATTGGAAGAGGCGTGTAAGCCAGTGGAAGGAGTTCATCCAGACTTGGTTATTAAGAGCCTTGTTGAAGAGAGGAAGATGGATGTTGAAAGAGAGGAAAGAAAGGCACGCTGAAGAGGAACTTCCGAAAGGCAAGATAGTGTTTGATGCAGGTATAATTATAGAACAACTGTTATCGACAAGCAGAGGAGAAATTATAAAGGAAGCAATCCTAAATGAGGAGATACTTCCATATGTATCTCATATTACGTTAACAGAAGCCTTGTATATACTTTGCAGGCACATTGGATGGAACTTGGCTAACAACAAAGTTGCGAACCTAATTGAATCTGGATACTTTATAGTCGAAGATTTAGAACATGTTTTCGGAATCTCAGCACAGTACAAATGCGAGCGTAAAATCTCCTTGGCTGATTGCTTCACACTCGGTTTGGCTAAATACATTTCCGCACCCGCGCTCTTTGCAGTAAAAGAAAAGGAATTAACAAATGAGAGTAAAAAGAAGCCTTTTGACGTAAAAATCATTTTCCTTGAAGACCTTCTCTAAAAAAACTCCACATTGCAACCCTAAGATTGATGTAAGAGAGATAATAGAAGGACTTTCAGTGATTACTATTCGAAATAAACTCATCGGTGAAGATACTTCATTGGTACTATTAACAGATGGAGATTATTCTACTGATGAGTTGATTAGGTCTATTCTACTTTCCGAGAAATAACTGAAGATACTTAACTCTTCATTAATTCGGCAAATTTTTCTGCAAAGCTGCGAATCTGATCCCAGTCCCGGAAATCGTTTCTTCCCTTTTCATCAATTTCAATGCCAAACTCTTTAGACATTCCTTTTGATGCCATCTTCAGCATTCTTTTATCTAAACCACCCATTCTTGAGGATTCGGAGAAATCGTAAACTCCGCCAAAAGCATCATAAATGTCTGCTTTGACTCCTATCTTGTTCATGACTTTCTCTATCCAATCATTCTTTGCTTTTTCACGGTTCTCCGGAATCGAAGCAAATCCTGAACTAATAAACAGACCAAGTTTTTTCTCTTTCTTTTGAAATTCTCCTCTATGCTTCTTAAGAAATTCCTGTGGCTCATTCATCCACTTCATAATTCTTATACCGGAAGCGACTAAAACTCCATCAAATGATTCTAAAGAAGGCCAATCTTTAGACTTCGTTTTCTTAAGATCAACAACTTGAACCTGCATTCCTTGCTTTTCTAAAACTTTGGCAATTTCTTGAGAAATCTCCTCAGTACTCCCATAACGGCTGCCATATGCAATTAACACCTTTTTATCCATAACACATCCTCACAAATACTAGATTCAAAACTATTAAACGTCTTAAATCTCCAATACAAATTATTTAAAACTATTCTTTAGAGATTATAAAATACTTAACATTACTCAAAAACATTTATCAGAAATTAATCATTTTTGACCGTATACGGGAAATATATGCTTGTATTTTGCTCAACAAGTTTCCCCGAAAAGA
>NZ_JBRAKS010000534.1:0-1776 GCF_052745115.1 Candidatus Jordarchaeum sp. | reverse complement strand
CACCAAATTAAAACAAGCATCCAAAAGCTAAAAACATTACCGAACTACTACGGGCCATGAGAGCAATTTAGCTGGAAAAACACTCCCCTAAAAAATGACTTTCTTTTTTCTCATTAGAGTCATTTTATATACTCTGTTCCAATGCTCGATATGTGGCTGCTCTTTAAATGCTCTATTTTCATCTATTCCTTTATTGGTGGCTTTTTTGATATTGGTCAATGGTTTTTTGTAGAGTTATCATGGCCAGTCTGGCGCAGTGTATTTTTTGTTCCGGAATTTCTTCAAGATGTTGTATTATTTGTTTTCATCGATTTTTTTGGCTTCTTCCAGTTTTTTACCCTTTATCATTTCGGTTAGAGCGGAACCCGCTGAAAATGAGCCTGCACATCCGATTGCTCTGAACTTAGCATCCTGAATAGTATCATTTTTGATTCTTAGCTGAAACTCCATAGTGTCCCCGCAAGGCCCGGTCCAAGCATAATCTGCATCCGGATTCTCCATTTCTCCAACATTTACTTTGTTTATATAATATTCTATTGCCTTTTCTGAATATCCCGATTTCTTCAGTAGATCTTTTACTTCACTCAATTTTATCACTCGCTTTTAATACTTTAAAAAAGAAAATGGGAGTAATGGTTTTTTTAAATTTGGCACATTGTCTAATATTCCAATTCTTAATTGGGTGAGTGCTGATCAGTGGGTTGCTATTATTCAAAGACTTTTCCTGCTCCTCCCACTGTGAGCTGTTCACCTAGAGCTAAGCGTACGAGATTGCTTATGATATAGGGTTCCAAGTCTTGTGCTTTGGCTCTGCTCCTCAGGCTGAGTACACACATTGGACACAGGAAAATCATCGCTTCTGCTCCATGTTCTTTAGCGTCCATTAGGTTCTTCATTCGCCACTCTTCTACTTCTTCTTTGGACACGGTTGACATTGCTCCCTGAGCTCCGCCGCAGCAGAGGGCGTACATTTTATCATATTTTCTGGGGACTCTCTCAACACCTATGAGTTCAAAGAGTTCGTCAAGTATTTTGTCTTTGTCGAAGGTGTATCGGGAGGCGCAGGGCTGCTGATAGGCTATCTTTATGTTAAGCTTCTTGACTTGATCCTTGTGGTCCTTAACATAATCCCGAAGATACTCTATAATGTGAATTGGTTTGAATGGTAGTGTTATTCCAAATTCATTAACTTTGTTGGCTAACATGGCGTAGCAGTCATCATGGAAACAAATTACTTCCTTTGCACCCACCTCTTTTACCACTTTTGCAAGATTGTCCACAAATTTCTGAGCATTCTCCTTAACCGGGCTAGGCTTTCCCACGTGTATCCAGCCAATGTAGCAGAAATATTCTCCCCCCTTAGTAATGGTTAAACCATCGAAGAGTTGACCCTCAACGACTCCTGGAAGAAAATCACCTACAGTGCAGAGATTCATGACTGGTTTTCCGGGCTCACCCTTAATAACTTCGGATGGTAGCTGCGAAGCCATACCCATCATACCCAGCGCGCGCTCAGTAGCTGGAAATGTTCCCGTTTCCTCTTGCCTCTGATTGATTAAATCAAAGGGATTGGCTCCCTCGGGACAGAACATGTTACAAGCGCAGCAAGTGATACACTCAGCAGTCACCGGAGTAGGTTCACCATCAATCAATTTTTTAAACTCTGCCTTAGCCTTCTCTTCGGGATAAGCCAAGTAGGGGCATTTTATCAAACACTCTCCACAAAGAGTACACTTATCTTCATAAAACATGTAAATTCCACCTCTAAGGATTCTA
>NZ_JBRAKS010000533.1:0-1783 GCF_052745115.1 Candidatus Jordarchaeum sp. | reverse complement strand
TAAAAGAAGCAGATCTTTGAATATTCAAATATTGTTTAAGTTCAATTCCATTCAAATTTAATATTGATTGTACATATCTCCTAAAGGTAGATAAAATTGGTAAGAAAAATGAGAGTGTATCTGGACACATCGGTAATCTCAGCGCTATTTGATGATAGGAACCCTGAGAGGAAATCCCTTACAGAGTCTTTCTTTAGTCAGGTAGAAAACTTTGAGACGTATATTTCAGAAATTACAGTTGCTGAAATTAATAGAACTCTAGACTCAGAATTTCGAAACAAAATGAGTAAAGAGGTTTCACATTTTTCGGTACTTTCTATAACTGATGATGTGAAATGGTTAGCAGAGCAGTATATTCGTTATGGGGCAATTCCCGAAGGTTATCCAGAAGATGCATACCATATTGCTGTCGCTGTTATAAGGGAGATGGATTATCTCTTAAGTTGGAATTTTAAGCACATTGTCAGGATAAAAACAAAAGATATTGTTAGGATGGTAAATACTTTTAATAATCTAAGACAAATAGTAATCATAACGCCCGCAGAATTGTTATAGGATGCAAAATTATGAGCAAACTTAGTGAGAAAGAAATTGAGAAAATAAAAAGAGTGGTTGAAGAGGAGTTCCCAAATGACCCAGCCTTACAACAAGTTCACATCGCAAGAAAAATTATCGCCAAAGAAGCGGAACTTGAAGGATTAAGTTTTTTTGAATATGTCAAATTATTAGGAAAACGAGTTTAGAGTTCCTAGTATTTATTTGCTTATAAAAGTGGTGCGTATATACACCTGTACTAAATCCAAAACTCAGGACAAGTAATATCTCACGAACTCGTAGAAATCTTAAAAGAATTGAAACCCAAAAAACTAATACCGGTGCACACCGAGTATCCCAACATCTTCAAAAAATACTTTGAAAAAACAATCCAAGTAGAATTGCCGACAAAAAACCAAACCATGAAAATTTTGCAAAAAACTTGAAATCTTCCGATCTAAGGAACCGTAGTAAATTTACTTGACTTCTTCGAGAAAATCCTGCACAGCCGCCAGCACCTCATCTAACTTCTCTATTAGGAATCCGTGGGAACAATCCTTGAATACTAGCAACTTAGAGTTGGGAATCCGTTCTTCAAGAATTCTGGAGTTCTCCACTGGAACTATGACATCTTTCTCCCCTGCCATGATGAGAGTAGGAGCCTTAATATTAGGCAATCGGTCATAACTGTCAAAGCTTAGAACGGCTTCCGCCTGCCTCCTTCTACCAACAATGGGTGTCGGATACTTCACAGACCGGACTCTCTTTAGAAGCTCATCCCAGTGCTCCTTAATATATTTCGGAGAGCACATTAGGCTCCAGAACTCCGCTTTTTCATTCAACATGTTGGGAGAAGGACTTGCATTTGCGAGTATGGCCTCCTCCGCTTTCGCTGGAAGGGGAACACTCTTTGGGCCACCACAGGTTGCCATACAGAGAATCAGGCCCATAACCTTCTCTGGGTGATTAAGGGCGAGTTCTTGGGCAATCATCGCCCCCATGGAAACTCCAAGTACATGGGCTTTGGACACCTTTATGGCGTTCATTAGTCCGGCGGTGTCGTCCACCATCATCTTAATAGTATAAGGGATATCCGGTTTACTACTACGCCCGGTCCCCCGATTATCAAATAGAATTAGCCTATACAACTTTGAAAGCCCGCCTGTTAACTCTGGGTTCCACATCTCCGAACTGCTACCGTTGTCCGAAACTTACCCATTTAGGACACCGCCTAAATGGTGTTCGGTTC
>NZ_JBRAKS010000532.1:0-1789 GCF_052745115.1 Candidatus Jordarchaeum sp. | reverse complement strand
GCTCACCAGCCAAAACCAGTTTTAATAACCTATTTCATTTTCAAATACTGAAACCCCTTTATCAACCCTGTAGCTACAATGACATGGCGACTAGAAAAATATCGACTATTCAAATCTCAATAAGATTGAGTTGTTTAGATTTTAACCACAAAATATAAAAGTGGTTTATTTTTTAAACTAATTGGAGAAGTGTACACAGTCGTATAAAGACAAATTGAAACACCTCAATAGAAGTCTAAAAGGAGGGACTTTAAGAATGACTTCAAGTGCCACTGAACACCCTGTAAGCGTACCTTATCAAACAATCATTGGAGACGAATTTGAGAACGATGTTCTAAAAGTCATAGGGCAACTCTCACTTGATTGCGAGTCTACTGACCAAGAACTCGCAGAAAAGACGAACCTAACTGTTAACTCCGTTAGAAAGGCCCTTTACAAACTCTATGATTCACGAATTGCAACCTATCGCAGATGCCGCGATACAAGAACAGGACACTTTATACACTATTGGAAATTACTGCCTATAAGATCAAATATTTTAGCTTTTAGGAAAAAGGCCTTGCTCACAATTGAAAAGATAAAGCAAAGATTGGAATATGAAAGAAACAATGCGTTTTATCATTGCGGTAAAAAAGAATGCCCCATTCTTACCTTTGAGGAAGCAATAGATTATCGATTTAAGTGTCCCGTTTGCTCACAATCCCTACAGGCAGTAGATAATGAAAAAACAATCAAATTTTTAAGAAAAAAAATACTAGAGTTGGAAGCAGAAGTAGAGGACCTGTCCCAAAAAATCTAAAACAGCAACTTCTCTCTATAACAAGAAAAAAAGGGCCTATGATCATAAATCAGATGCAAGGTGATGAAAAATGGATGACATTGATAAAAAAATAATCGAGCAGCTCCGGATCGATGGGAGAACCACCCTCCAGGAGATAAGCAAAAAAACCGGTTATACCAGCATGGGTGTCAAAAAAAGACTCGACAAACTCATTGAAAGCGGCGTAATCAAAATCACAGCATTACTAAATACTTCACAAGTGGAACTATACCCCGCGCTGGTTTTTCTGGAAATGGAGACCGCAGAGGATCTAAAGAATACTGTGGAGAAATTCAACAATTGTCCAAGAATGGTGAAACTCTTCACATCGCTAGGCGGATACAACTTAATCGCCTTAGTGGTTGCTGAGAACCAAGACACACTGGGATGCATATCAGTTGAAAAATGCTCCATTAGAAGTCAGAAAGGTATCCGTAGGTCTGAATTTTACCCCATAGGAGAGGTTTACTACAATCCTTATATCGATACTGGTCCACGTATACCATCGAAAACAGAAGAAACGCCATGTGGTGTGGACTGTAGAAATTGTAGCAGTTATAAGGAAGAGAAATGTGTGGCCTGCCCCCTAACCAGCCTGTATAGGGGAAAAATTTAACAAAAATTTCATCACTAATTTTGGCTTCTTTCTATAATGCTAGGGGAAGGGTCGCTTCTGATTTTTGTGGCGTTTTACTTTTTATGATGTTAATTTAATTATTAAAAAATTTTAGTTAAAGAAATTATAATATAACAAATCAGGTTACTTTTGGTATATAATTTCTACAATAACTGATATAATAATTATGGATTTTTCGTTGTTTTAAAAAACAAAAAATAATCTAAAATGATATATAAATTTATATACAGCCAACGCTTTGGGACAAAATTAGTAACTCTTTCTTCTTAAAGGATTTGTCCATTGCTGGAGGTGGGTTAAAACAGCGCACCCTTATACACGTACCCCGTTCA
>NZ_JBRAKS010000531.1:0-1791 GCF_052745115.1 Candidatus Jordarchaeum sp. | reverse complement strand
GATACAACCCTTGCAAAAACCGTTCTCCAGCTACGGAGATTGAAAGTTTTTTATGCTGTTTTAGGCTCTAAAATGCGGTTCAATTTTTCATGAACGAGAAATATGCAGTGGCTTCCCAAGTATTCCTTTTTTCCCAAATTTAAGGGCTCAATTTTCTTTTCCATTAAATATTCAAAGTCGTTTTGGCTTAGACCAATGTGGTCTCCGAGTATGAATGTGATTTGTGGTTTTTTGATTTTTTGAATTTCGCTTAAAATTTTGTTTGTACTGTTTCCTGTTTTATGTAGTAGGTAGATTTCGGATTTATTTATCTGTTCTTCTATTATTTCTTGGAAATTTTTATTTATTAATTTAAATCCCGGAGGAAAGGATGATGCACCGGGATCTAACACCCCTCTTAATACTGATGCGAGTTGAAGTTCGTCTCTTGGCAAAGCTTTTACCTTTTCTCCATCCACCTCAATTGTGAGTGGGGGCCTCGGCGGTCCTTCTAATACCGCATAAAAAACGGTGTCTACTCTATGTGTTTTTGATAGGAGTAAGGCGGATAGGATACATCTGCATACTAGATCCATTCTTCCCCCGCTTCCAGGCAAGTCTTTAATAGTGAATTTGTTATCGGTGCGGGTTTTACTGGCTTTGAGAATAAATACTCTTTTCAAAAATTTTCACCTAGAGACTGATTAGCGCTATATAGATCATATGGAATGCTAAAATTACTGCGCCTGCGCCGAAAATTTTGCGAAGAAGATTGGGAGATATTTTCAGCGCAATTCTACAGCCTATCTGGGCTCCTATTATTGCTCCAATGATCATAATGCCACCAATCAGCCAATTCACTTGTCCTAACATGCTGTGCTCAAATACGCCAACGGATGTTGTAAAAATAATCATAAACATAGAGGTGGCTACCGTGATGATCATAGGAACCCTAAGACCAACATTCAGCAATGGTACTTTAACAAGCCCTCCTCCTATTCCTAATAGTCCGGATACCAGTCCCGCCACGAATGAGAATGCTAAACCCAAAGGTACATTTATATTGTACTCATAGATTTCGCCACTTGTAACTTTAATCACTCTTCTCCAATTTAGAATACTTTTCCTTATGGATTTTGTCTTTTGTTTAGGAACTTCCTGAGAATTGTATGGATTTTGTTTTCTTCTTCTAAAAATCATGTTTAGCCCAATTATAATCAATGCTACTCCAAAAATCGAACTGAGTATATCTTCCGGTATCCAGCCAGTTAAGTATGCCCCTAGGAAGGCTCCTGGGGTTGATGCTATTTCTAGAACTAAACCTAATTTGTAATCTATAATTTTTTTACGGGCGTATCCTATGGTGGCGGAAAACGAGGTGAATAAAATGATTAATAAACTGGTTCCTATGGCTATGTTGATTGGTTCATTTGCTACGTAATTTATTATTGGGACGTTGAGAAATCCTCCTCCCACACCCAGCATAGCTGCAATTATTCCTGTAAAAATAGTAATCCCACTTATTAGGGTGTATAGCAACCATTCACTGCCGCCGCTGAGGAGGAGGTACAAAATCCACCAATCCAATTGATCATACTCCTATTACGTAGTTAAGCCAACGAGGAAGCAAATTCATAAAATAGTTTCTTATCTACCTATCGAGAAGGCGCCTTAAGTATGTGGGTTGTTGGGATAGTTCGAAAAGAATAATTGTACTCGAAACCATCCCAACGGTGGTGAACCCCACATGTCAGAAGTCGTTTTTGAAGCATTTAAATTTAACGAACAATTAGAAATTCCCACCACACCCCT
>NZ_JBRAKS010000530.1:0-1792 GCF_052745115.1 Candidatus Jordarchaeum sp. | reverse complement strand
GGGAAACTTGTTGAGCAAAACACAAGCATATACTTCCCGTATACGGTAAAAAAGGAAAACCCTTTAATTTAATTAGTAATTTAACTTCTCTTTAACCTTATATTAATTCCATATTACTCTTGTTCCGAATATTTCTTTACCAGTTGAAACTTTATGGCTTTCCCGGTGGGGGTTCTCGGAATAGCTTCTATTGTTTTTACCTTTTTCGGAATCTTGAAATCTGCTATTTTGCCCTTACAATACTCTATTATTTCTTTCTCATCTACTTTTTCTCCTGACTTTGGGGTTACCACAGCGGTAACCACTTTGCCTAAGGCTTTGTCCGGTAACCCTATAACCGCACACTGTCCGACTTTGGGGTGACCCTGGATCACTTCTTCCACTTCTGGAGCGAAGATTTTGTCCACACCACTGATAATCATGTCCTCGACCCTGCCCACAACGTATAGATGTCGGTCTTCGTCAAATCTTCCCAAATCACCGGTATGGAACCATCCGCCCCGCATATCTTTTTTCGCTTTTTCGGGATTATTGAAATAGTTGGCGTTTAGAGCTGGAGACCTTATAATAATTTCTCCTATTTCTCCTTGAGGCACGTCCCGATCCTTCTCATCTACCAGTCTTAATTCCACTCCGTATGCCGGAGTTCCAAGCGAGGTTGCCTTCTGTTTCTTTATTTCCGGATTACTATATGTAATTAGAGATGTTTCTGTGGAGCCGTAATACTCAGAGATGTTGGGTGCAAAGTACTTGTAGGTAGCCTCTCGGGTTTCGGAAGTTAGAGGCATTCCCGCGTATATGATGAGTTCCATGGAACTGGTATCATATTTTTCAAATTCGGGAACCAGCATTAAGAGATTCGTTATAACCGGTACAAAATTCACCATGTTCACTTTCTCCTGCTGGATTGCCTCCAGTATTGCCTTGGGATCAATTTCCGTTATAACATTCTTACAGCCACAGCTAACAGCGGTAAGAGTGGTGGTCCACCCCACTCTGTTGAACAACGGAAGAACAGTCATGAAAACCTTATCCGATGTTAACCCAATTTCAAGTGAAATCTGCATAACCACAGCGAGATTATTAAAATGCGACATTATCGACGCCTTGGGTAAACCCGTGGTACCAGAAGTAGAGTTCATAAATTGACCATCATCCTGAAAAATATCAACACCCGGCTCATTAGTAGAGTATCCGGTAGCTAAATCCTCATAGGGAGTAGCGTATTCAACCTCTTCCTCTCCAACGCAGATATAATGTTTCACCGTTCCAATTTTTGGGCGCAAATCTCTAACCAGTTCTTTGAACTCTTGACCGAAAATTAGTGCTTTAGCTTTACACTGATTGATGAGTTGAATAAGCTCATTTGGGGTTAATCTATAGTTCAAAGGAGCGATGACCGCCCCCATCTTTGCCAACGCGAAATAAGTCTCAACATACTCGGTACAATTCATCATTAAAGCAGAAACAAAGTCTCCCTTTTTTACACCCAGTTCCATGATTCCATGAGCCAAACTATTAGCCCTGGAATTCAACTCCTTAAAGGTTAACCTTTTTCCCTTGCAGACCACCGCCTCCTTGTCTGGATATCTCCAAGTGGCTCTAACCAACTGGTTACCAACGTTCAATCTATTATTTCCCAAATCAATAATCATGCTATAACCTTCCTTCTCTTATGTTCACAGAGAATTAATAATGTTGTTAATTCTTTTAATCATCTATATAAAACTTTTTTAAAAATAATATCACTCTAAAAAAATCATTAATATCGTTACGATGAAGAAAAACTAAA
>NZ_JBRAKS010000529.1:0-1811 GCF_052745115.1 Candidatus Jordarchaeum sp. | reverse complement strand
CGTGTGCACAGTTATACTCATCCAACACCCTTAAAAGTTATGGGTAATGCATAGCGACTTTAGTCGTGGGGAGTGTCAAACTCTTCTCACATGATATCTCACATACAATTTCCCATAGCGAAATTCTTCCACCACTCCTTTCTGCTTTAATGACGCGAGTGCTTTTTCAACCACAGCCATATCTATTCCTAAATCTTTACTAATTTGTGTGTCAGAAGTCTCATCGTACAGTCGATCCGTGAGATACTCCACGATTCGTTTCTCAACCTCCGGTAACGAACGAATAACTTTCCCATGCAATTTCCGCACCTGTTTACGATACCTCCTTTTCTTCTCTTCAAGCCGAGCCCTCTCCTCACGCACCATCCGCTCCGCCTCATCGCTTGGAATTCGCCTATACTCTCCAGTGTGAGTCGGCTGAAAAATATCATTATCCGTTACGAACCTAAAATCATAATAAGTACCGCACAGAGGACAACGACGCAAATCATGCAACTCGTCAAACCACTGAACCATTTCCAATTCGCGAAATGCATCCGGAAAATGTTCACCCTCATCGAAATCAACAAAAAGAGCTTCCCCCAAACTCTCACAAATCGGACAAGAAACAGTCTCTTTCATAAAATTAATATAACTAATTCCCCTATTAAAATGCTATCCAAGTGAAAAAAGTTAAAAAGTTAAAAAGTTACAAAAATGCATTAACTAGAGTTGCTAAAAAATGATTAGACCAAACTACTTTTTAATCTCAGTTTCAAACAAACAAAATCTGGACCTATGCATAAGACACGCCCTCGCCGGATTCACAAACAGCATAAACGGAGTATGGACCTACTCCGAACTCAACGAAGGAGACTACATATCCTTCCTCTACGGTGCAAGAGCACACAATCTTTACGTCGTGGAGAAAAAGGAAGCCATAATGGACGCCGAAGAACTACCACCCTGGCCAAAAGTCACATTCAAAATGTCCGGAAAAACATACCACTTCCCCTTCAGAGTCACACTAAAACCAGTAAGAAAACTAAACGAACCACTAGTAAGAAACGAGTTCCACTACGTCGCAGAAAACCTACTACTAAGAGGCGGATACAGAAAAACGCATTTTCAGGCGGATCAAACCACCCTCCAAAACGTTTCCCAAATGGGAGAAACACACAAAGAAAAAACAGAAAAACTAGACCTAAAATATGAAATATTTACACCCCAATTCACACGAAACAGAAAAGAAACAGAAGCTCCAAGAAAATTCTTCTTTCAAGAAATAATCCTCCAAGCACTAATCAGACAACACCTATCCAAACCAGAAAACATGGCAAACTTTCTTGACACAATCTCCACCGACGAACTAGACCCAAAAAATATAGAAGTCCTAGGAGAAAAAGCAATACCCGAAGGACACATAGACATCCTAATCAAAGAAGCAATCCCACTAGGAATCTCCAAAAAAATAATAATAGAAGTCAAAACAGGCAAAGCTACCGAAAAAGACTTCGAACAACTCAGAAACTACGTAAACGAGGTCGGAGACGAATGCATTCGAGGCGTCCTAATAGCCGCAGATTTTAGTAAAAGAGCACAAAAAAATTACAAAGAAATCATCGCCCCAGTTTCTTATCATTTGGAAGACTTCAATATACCACTGTCTTTTGAAGAATTAAAGAGCAAACTAGTTTTATCTGAATTCTCGTAGTAGAAATATAGCTCGGTTCCTCACGTTTCAACTACTAACATTACAAGACTGGAATCTTCAAAAATATGCTAACGAGTCCATTTGGCTTTAACTAACCGACAAACAATTTCTTCCCGAA
>NZ_JBRAKS010000528.1:0-1815 GCF_052745115.1 Candidatus Jordarchaeum sp. | reverse complement strand
AATGTTAAAAGGTAAGGGAATTATATCCAAATTTCAAAAAAGAATTATTGAAACTGTTAAAAATATTCCCGATTTTGCTTACTTTTATCTCACTGGAGGAACAGCATTAGCTGAATTCTATTTAGGTCACAGAAAATCTTATGATTTAGATATTTTTAGTGGAGAAAAGGAACTTATTTTACCCTTTTCCAGGATAGTAGAAGATGAATTAAAAAAGAAATTCTCTACAAATGTTATTCGTAGATTTGCAAGTTTTGTAGAATTTGAAATATCACAGGAAAATGAGATAGTAAGAGTTCAACTTGCATTAGATTCACCTTTCCGATTTGAGGAACCTTTAGAATCAGACCTAGGAGTTAAAATAAATGATTATAAAGATATTACTGTAGATAAGCTTTTAGCTTTTTTTGGAAGAGTAGAACCTCGAGATGCAGTAGACCTATATTTTATTTTAGAGAATGAAAATTTTTGGGCACTTGCAGATCTTGCTAAGAAAAAAGATCCTGGATTTGACCTATACTGGATGGCTATTGCATTAGAAAAGGTTAAAGATTTTCCTGACAGGATAAGCCGTTGGCCAGTAGAGATGTTAGTAAGAGTAAATATTAAAGAATTAAAGAATAAATTTTCTTATCTTACCAGGGAGATTATGGAAAGGTTAAAAAAATAAGGTTCATCCGAGTAATACATACCTAATACGATTTTATATCGAGAAAAGATCATACAAGCTGTCATTTTTGTTCCAGGTACTCATTTTCTGTATAATCCATAAAATAAAATCATTGCTTTATTAATAAACATCGATATATATCGAGTTAGAAACTAATTATTGAACGGGTGTTACTGCCTTCCTGTGTAAATGGGAATTGTTCACCAGCGACTAATTAATTTTGAGTTCCACAGGATTCATCCTTCTTTGGGTATTTAGTTTCGTACCAAATACCCTGGGAATGAATCCTATTTTTTGTCAATCAAAAAAGCTACCCTTAACTTTGTACTTAAATATAAACGCTGCTAAATGTTTCTAAAACTGGTGGGAAATTATTGTTGGTTTTTATCCTTTTTACACCTGTAAATTGTGTGGATTAATTTGAAACAGGAGAGCAATTGGTTAAAATAATCCGGGAAATATTATCACTTATAGTCATAAAATTGTGAGAATTAACAAGGTTAAGATTGTCGAATATGATACTGTTGCGGGTTTTCAGACTGCTCTTGCAGTTGGGGAGGCTACTCTTTATGACAGAAATACTGCTGAGGTTATAAGGACCTGGCAGGTTCAGAGGAGTGGAACAGGAAGCTCAAGGGAAGCAGCAGCTCTCAATGCCCTCACCGAGGTGGGAAGGTCTCTGGGAGAGATTGTATCAAACACAATCCCGTGATTTGCGCTCAAGTAGCTTTTGCCATGAATCCAGTATGGTTTGAAAAGTTGATGTGTCCCGCAGATGTGAGAACAGAACCAGTGAAAATTAAAGATGGAAGGCAATCTCTATTCACATTGACAGTTTCTCAGCATTTCTTCGGGGTTTTTCATCCTGTAGTATTCGTATTTCCGTTTTCCATTCACCCATTCCTGTACCTGGAAGTACACATAGCCATCTTCGGTGTTGTTTGTGACAGCAACAACATTTCCCCCGGCAAGTTTGAATAGCCTGTTCTCCCACCAGTCATATGCATAGAGGCCCCCATGCATTTCAACACTTTCTCTTTTGAAGGCATCTGGATCTGTGTATTCCTTATCACACCGTGCAGGTATATATACAAACCTTTTATCCTCTGAGATATCGTAAAATGGGTAATAGCCTTCAACTAAGT
>NZ_JBRAKS010000527.1:0-1843 GCF_052745115.1 Candidatus Jordarchaeum sp. | reverse complement strand
GAAACTCAAACACTACTCTGAGGTTTCTATGTTTTAACTTGCTTGGGGAGCCAGAAATAAAAAGGGGACTTAAAATAGGTCCCTTTTTTATCTCTGGCTCCCCTTCCAAAATCACTACGAACCGTTCCGATACTTTTACCAAATTCAAGTTATCTCACGGGGTGAACTTCATGGGACATTTTAAGCATTTCACTCCCCCTCTGCCATTTCCATCGAACATAGTTATTTATACCTTTCCCATTCTCATCCTGTTAAATGTTCACCGTTCTTTAAAGATTTTATGCCGAAATGGAGTTTTTTAAAACTTTTTCTTAACTTTTCTTTCTTATTCCTGTATAATATTTAACACAAAAAAAGATATAAGGGATTTTAGGCACAATTTTTACAAATATGAAAAAGAACAAATCACCTAAATGTTAACTAATGGCTAAATGAAGCAGCCTGTAAGATAATTTCTCATGTCTCTGACGATAAAGTGGAAAGATTTACAAAAGATATTGGCAATGAGAAAAGAGCCAGAGAACTTATTGAAAAAGACCATAGCCTTGTTCGGTTTTATCTTCCTCATAAAACATACTGGAGTGAAATTGTAAAACATCATAAAAGATATAAAAATCATCTTGATAGATCGGAAAAAGCTTTTAGATTACATGCTAAAGTTTAATAGAGGATTATTTTTTAAATTTATAGAAGCGAGGAGATGAGAACATTATTGGTTAGTGAAACGACAGCAGCAAAATTAAACAGGTAATTCTTTATGGATCATATGCCCGTGGCGATTTTTCAAAAGACCCTGATATAGACCTGCTCGTTTATTTTTCTGCCACCTGGAATCTCTCCACAAAAAATTTGCTCAACTGAAGAACAGAAAACAACCAGTTTTTCTTCTTCACTACCAACAGCCTTTGGCCAAATCCTAAAATGGCCAGTGGAGTCTTATGGCTATTTCAGGGAATGTTGGGCGCTTCTCTTCGGGCAGAATTGTTGTAACAGTGGAATAAGATCCTGGCCTTAGACATATCCTATCCTAACTTCTTCATTGGTTTGCCACAGCAAAAAAGCTCTCCGCCACCAACCTCTTTAACCTCAACCACATTACCACATATTTCGCATTTAAAAACTTCCCCAATTTTTTGGACTTTCGGCATTTTAATCTCCTATTTTTTGGTTATTTTTTTATGGCATAGCCACCAGTCAAAACATTCAAATTCACCTGCCTTTGCCTTTTCCAGACGCTCCTTAGCAGTTTCGACATTATTAGCAGGTGGAATAATTACATGGTCTTTCACAATCTCATTATTGGGCCAGTTTGCTGGCATTGCTACTTCATGTTTATCAGAAATTTGCATCGCCTCAACAACACGCAAAATTTCATCCATATTTCTTCCGAGTTCCTGGGGGTAATAAAGTATAATTCTAATTTTCCCCTTATCATCAACTACAAAGACGGCTCGAACAGTATTCGTTCCTTTACCTGGATGGATAAGCCCGAGTTTTTCCGCAACAATACCTGTATCTGCAATAATGGGAAATTGTATTTCCACATCAAGTTTCTCTTTTATCCATTCTTTCCATTTGATATGGGAAAAGACCTGATCAACACTCAATCCGATTAGTTCGCAATTTAATGCCTTAAACTTTTCGTACATTTTTTGAAAGGCGACAAATTCAGTAGTACAGACTGGTGTAAAATCTGCTGGATGGCTAAACAGAACAAACCACTTTCCGGCATAGTCCTTTGGCAATTCTTTTACACCATGGGTTGTCTGTACCCTCAGCTCCGGAAAATCATCCCCGAGAAGCGGTATCCTCTGTTGTTCTTTAATATTCATATAAACCTCCT
>NZ_JBRAKS010000526.1:0-1850 GCF_052745115.1 Candidatus Jordarchaeum sp. | reverse complement strand
CAATTATTCTTTTCGAACTATCCCAACAACCCACATACTTAAGGCGCCTTCTCTTGGCATCAGAACCAAAAATTTATATATTGCATAGTTTACATAATTTAAAAAATGGGTGGTAAGATATGGTATCTGAAGCAGATATTTTTAGAAATGTTAATGACCTTCCTAAAAAGGAGGAGAAATACTGGAACAGAAAAATGGAGACAATAGACAGAAAGGAGTTGAAGGAGCTTCAGCTTAAACTTGCAAAAAGACAGTTAAAACACGCTTATAAAAACGCACCATACTACCATGACAGATTCAAAAAAGCAGGAATCAAGCCAGACGATATCAAGGATTGGGAGGATTGGGAGAAAAAGGTTCCCATCACACTAAAGGACGACCTGCGAGACTATCGTGAAAAAACTAATGACCCCTTTTACGGTGTGCTTGCACTACCCTGGGAGAAAGTTAGAGATACCTACATAAGCACCGGCACTACAGGCAGATCCACGTATTGGGCTTTTTCAAAAGAGGATTGGAAATGGATATACGAATTGACCCTGAGAACCGTGTGGTCAATGTACCAGCTTCGCCCCGGTGACATGTTCTTAGGCAACGCCGGTAGGTTCCACGGTGGCTTCGAAGTAATGAGAGGACCCGACAGCCTGATGGACATCGGTGTAACCGTGTTATGGAACGATGTATTACCTCTACCAATGTTTATGGATAAAATGATCCAATACTGCCAAGACTTCAAAGGCAAAGTTAAGGCTATATACTTCCCAGCTTTCCTCTCCTGGGCCTTTATGGGTTACATGAATTCTAAGGGATTGGATCCGGTTGAGGATCTTGGTTTCGACAATATGATAGGGGGTTGGGCTGGCGGAGCGCTCACGACAGCTACTAGAGACATGCTAAAAGATGTTTTTGGTTTTAAGGCGATTCTGAACATGGCCTGTTTAGGAGACACCATGGTCCCATTGATAGGTTGCCTTGACGGACAAGGCCTCAGAACACATGTTTGGGAAGACATACACCTAGTGGAGCATGTCGATATGAAAACTGGAGAACCAATAGAGCCTGAGGAAGTGGGAGATTGGGTCATCACACCACTGCATAACCATGCGGTGCCTCATATAAGGTGGAGAATGGAAGACTACACTAAAATGGATTTTGAAACCTGCGATTGTGGCACAACACATCTCTCAATAACAATACTAGGCAGGGAATCAGACAGAATTACTATTGATGGAAAAATAATACTTCCTCAAATGGTTGAAGAGGCACTCTACAAGATACCCGAAATAGGACCCGGTGGTGCCATGGCCTGCCAAGTGGTTAAAACAGCCCCGGAAAAACAGGACAACTTAATCATAAGAACCGGATATATTCAGGAGCAGGTCAAGGATCAGGCAGCATTTAAAGAAAAAGTGAAAGCTAGAGTTAGGGAGAGTCTAGCAGTACCAGTTAGTGATGTGGAGCTTTTAACTCCGGAAGAGGTGGCTCAAGCAGGAAGTGTGGGATGGAAAATAGCCAGAATACAAAAGAGATACGAATAAAATCATAGCTTAAGCAAATTGGGTTTGAATAATCTAGTTTGCACCAATCTTCAACTATTATTTTTTTATTTTTAAAAATTTTATTTAGATGAAGAACTCGAACTATCTATTTTTAATACCTTATCTTGGTTCCGCAAAAAGGGCAGAAAATATAACGAGCTGGCAAACGGTTGCCACACTCTGGGCAAAGATATTTTCCGGGTGGAAAACGAGTCTTTGGGGATTCTAATATTACATATTTTTTTAATTGAGCTGGCTGAACCGTTGTCCGAAACTTACCCATCTAGGACACTTCCAGATGGTGTTCGGTTC
>NZ_JBRAKS010000525.1:0-1851 GCF_052745115.1 Candidatus Jordarchaeum sp. | reverse complement strand
AAAATTTTAAATGTATTTTTATCACACGGAGGATCATTTCTCCAATCCACCATACGTTTTATACCGGCACGCCAATCCCACTCGATGACCTTGAGAGGAATCCACGCACAGCTCTTATCATCAGGGTTTTCAGAAGGAATGAACATCAGATATGTTTGAAACTGGTCTCGGGCATGATATTCACTGGTTGCTAAACCCAGTTCATAAGAAGGAGTATCATTCATCTCAACCTTATTGGGAACAGGGTCTTTATAAGGAGAACCAACTGGTTCCATTTTCCCGTAAGGATAATATGTATCCAAACACCATTCATTATTAGCCATCTGGAAATAATCGATATCATGATGAATTAATACTTCTTCTTTGATCAGCTGGACATGCTGAAGAAGGTGGGGGTGATTACTGAATTTCGCTGGCAATTTAATTTCATGAGAAATGATTATCCCAGGTTCACCCTCGGGAGGACTGGACTTAATGAGTTTCCCATAATAAAGCCAGCATCCTATTTTCCCTTTCATTTTCTCAATCGGCCCTACAGTGATTTCTTTTGAAGCTCTTAATTCTTTCATTATTACTTCTGGTGCGAAAACCCGAAAGGTTGTTTTGCCCACAACCTTTCCACCGTCTGCAGTGTAAGTTAGAGTTACATTTTTACCCTCCGGCTTTCCCTCAACAAAGAAAAACTCAATTTCTGGCTTTTTGGAATCTTCGAACTTTAAAACCTTACCTGTATCGTCGTTAGCAATAAAACCAGAGATAACTGAATCAGGAATGCCGTCCCAACGTCCACCTCCTGTATCAGCATACGGAAGCACAACGGCTTTTATTTTAACCTTCTTCCCTACCATCACATCTATTTCTCCATTCGTAATATCAATATCTTTCTTTTCAGTGATTTGATAGATTTTGATAAAGGGCTTCACTTTTCCAAACTGCCAGCTAACATTATAGTGGACATTATAGGTTCTCCCCGGAGAGGGTTCATCAAACTGAGTGGTACTCCCGCACTCTTTAATAACGGCTTGACTATAATCGGAAGCTCTTGTATTCCAACTGAACGAACCATGCATACCCCTTTCATCCAGCTTCTTAAGGATTATACTTAACGCGAATACCTTCCCACCAGGGATCCTTATCCCACATCCATGTTCCTTGCTTGTGGTGCGGAAGGGAACCGTAAACAAAAACATGTAATTGTCATTTGAAGGCTCATCCCTGAGTTTAAATATTTTTCCCTGGATTTTATCTATATCCCCACAAAGTTGGAGGGCTTTGCCTTTGCCTGCCATTCCCAATGAGGCAAACAAGGCAAAACTGGCATCTTCTTTTTGAGCTTCTTTACCCTTCACCGGTTTGGAGCCAGAGGCCTCTTCTTCTGCACACAGGCCATTTCTACCGTAATACTTACTATTGAATTTATAGGTTACGTTCATCTTCCCCTGGGGAAGATAGTTGACTTCCTCACTAACTACGGAAGATTGTCTGCGACTGCGTCTGGTCTTTTCTTTTTCAAATTTAACCACTTTTCCAGATGCCTGAATTATACAAGAACCCTGCTCTTTAATGTTACCGCCAGCATCCGAAAGCGTTTCCCACTTAACATTAACAAGGATACTAACATCCAGTTCGTCGTCCAGCTGATAACCTGCGTAGGCTTTGGGTGAGGGCATAGCAAAAGTGCACAGAAGCAAGGTGGTTATTGCGAAGATAAAAAATAATTTTCTCATAGCGTTTACTACCCCCCGCGACTCATTTAACGGAGAGATAAAAAATTATGATAAATTTACTGTTTTACCAGTTCGACGCGGCGGTTTTTGGCTTTTCCTTCTTCGGTGTCATTTGAAGTGACAG
>NZ_JBRAKS010000524.1:0-1855 GCF_052745115.1 Candidatus Jordarchaeum sp. | reverse complement strand
GGTCTACCATGCCTACTAGCCCTAGGAATACTAGATCTTTGCCACAGTCTTCTCGGGCTAAGCGGTATTTTGAGGTTCCCACCACGCGGTAGGAGATTCCTAGTACCCGGTATCCTCGGGATGCGAATTCGTGGCCGGCTGCTAGTACCTGTTTTTGGAGTTCTTTGGTTATATTCATTACTTTACCGTTGATGTAAATCTCGTTGCTGAGGTTTATCATACGCTCCGGGGAACCTTTAGCGTATACGTATTTTTCATCATCGGTGAAGTCGTGCACTGTGGCCATGCAGGCTAGTTCGGATTCGAAGGGGATTTCATCTATGCGGGGAGTTTCCTCCTCTTCCTTCTTTTTGTCTATCCCGCCTTTAGCCGCTGCCACAACTAGTGCACCCTCTGTGGGGTCTCCAAAGATGGAGTATTTGCCATTCTCGGAAACTAGTTTGGCGTCGTTGCACAGCGCCATGGCTTTAAGAAATAATTTGAGATGAGGGTTATCCTTGGGGTTTATTATGGCTCCGTTTTTTCTGAAGTCACCTATGGGTGTGTATCCCTCTCCGGTTACCTCTATGGTTTCACCGTTTAGGTAGATGACGCGCACAGTCATTTGGTTCTTGGTGAGGGTCCCAGTTTTGTCGGTGCATATTACGGTGGCGGAACCCAGAGTTTCCACAGCCTGTAAGTTGCGGATGATGGCGTTCCTCTTGGCCATTATTCTAACACCGATAACTAGAACTATGGTAATAACAGCTATGAGCCCCTCGGGAATAAAGTGGATGACCGAGGCTAGTGCCAAGAGAAGAATTTCAGAGGTGGGTATGCCTTTAAAATAGGCCAGGATTGCCAGAACGCCTGCGAATACGAATGCAATAATTGCAAGATTAATGGCTAAACGTGATATTTTCTTCTGAAGAGGGGTTTTCTCTTCGCCCGCTTCGGCGATTTGTCTAGTGATCTTCCCTACTTCGGTTTTCATTCCTGTGGCCACAACGATTCCAGAACCCCTCCCACCAGTTATACTGGTTCCAGAGTAGACCATATTTAGTCTGTCTACCAAGGGAGTGTCTTCAGGCAGTTCCGCGGTGATCTTTTCTTCGGAGCCAGATTCACCGGTAAGTATGGATTCTAAAGCCCGTAATCTTACCGAGGAGTAGAGACGGATGTCTGCAGGAACCAGGTCCCCGGTATTAAGAATCACCATGTCCCCGGGCACCAGTTCATCGGTTTTGATCTCTCGTTCTTTCCCGTCTCTTACCACTATTGTTTTTGGTGCAGATAATTGTTTGAGAGCTTCAAGAGCCTTCTCAGAGCGGTACTCCTGAATAAATCCCAGAGTGGCATTTATAAAAAGTATCAGAAGGATTATCATAGCATCCAGAAGGTCTCCTAAAGCAAACGAGATTACCACGGCTAAAATGAGAATATAGTTCAGAGCATTTCGGAACTGTCCTAAAAAGAGTTTAAGAGGAGATAGTTTTTTCACTTCTCCGATTTTGTTTGGTCCATATATCTCCTGACGTCTTAGAACATCTTCTTTGGTTAAGCCTTTTGAACTTGTTTCCAGAAGCTTCATAACTTCCTCTGTTGGCATGCTATGCCAGTTTTTAATCTCGATTATAGGATTGCCCTCCTTCAAAAGAATCAAAAATTAAATGAAACAAGTCAAAAATTTACACATATTTTCAACGCTGTTTAGAAGGAAAGGAGAGCAGTACAAATTATAAATTTTTCTAAAATAAACGAAACGCTTATGAACTAGTTTAATTAAATCTACTCGGCTTTATAATAGCAAATTTTATGGGTGATTGTAGAAGTTAGGGACATTTGTCACCCCTTGCTGTTAATTGGTAGGATGTCC
>NZ_JBRAKS010000523.1:0-1865 GCF_052745115.1 Candidatus Jordarchaeum sp. | reverse complement strand
AGCAAATCTAAAAAACATTTAGGTCATTAAGAATCTATTTTTCCAAATACTTCATAAATTCTCTTTAGACCTTAAATTTACTTTACTCTTTAGTTTTAAATGATAATAGTCTAGATACTGTAATTTTTCAGATTTTATATGTCTGAAATTTTCCCCAAAATATTCTAGTGAATTCTCTCTGCTTCAAACTTCATTGCAGCGTCTCTTCCTCTTTTAACCGGGATTTCCTCCCGGACTCTAATCAGGGTAATCGCATCATGTGGGCATTGGTGAGCACATATTCCGCAACCCACACATCTCTCCTCTAAAATCATAATCATATCATCAGAAAGATCCTCATTATGTGGGTAGTGATGGAATATTGCCTGAAAAGGACAAACCTCAACACATTTTTCGCAGAGTTTACAGACATTTCTATCAATTTGGGGCATAAAATTAGATTTGGCAAAGGTTCTGGGATTATGAAGTTCAGATAATCCCCTCATGATTCCACAGCAGCAGGTGCAGCAATTACAGATAAAAAGGGGCTTATCCTGCTGATTGCTTACAGTATGAATCAGTCCATTATCCTCAGCAACTTTCAAGATTTCAAGGGCTTCCTCCTTGGTAACGTATCTCCCCTGGCGGTGTTTCACACGATAATCCGCAAAGCCGTCGAAACTTATGCAAACATCTATAGGCTTGTCACATCGATTTGCACTCATTCTACACACACAAGGATTAACAGCGATGCTTCTCGCATTCTCAACATATTCGCTCACTTTCTCAAAGGGCAATATCTCGTGTTCCACATCCAATTTCTCTTCCACAGGAATTACTCTGGTCAAAGGATATTTTGAAGCTCCCAGCTCGTGTCCCCAACTGTGATGCATCTCCTCATACACTCTCATAAACTCTCTCTTATCATCCGTCACCACACCATCATCAAGATAAAACTCAAAGAGACCCACCGCAAAGGGCAACATGCTATAATAAGCTTTACCATCCTCTCTGCCTGTAAACTCGAAGAGAGCCCCCCTATCCGCTAACCGCTCAAAAACAGTCCTTACATAATCTACATCACGCCCGAGCTGCTCAGCCGCCTGCTCCACGGTCTTTGCATCAACAAATGGGAAACTGAAAGCCGAAGAGACCAGTTCCGCCTCCTCAGGCGAGTAAACAATCTTCAAGAGCTTCAACATATACTTACTCTTCGGTGCCTTCATAGGCCAAACGTTCATCTTCTGCCTCAATCGCTCATAAACATCTTCCGACAACGCCACAACTTCCCAAATTTTATTAATAAAATTGAGCCCAAAGATAGTAAAAGGTTAACTTATAATCTTGTTATTAAACTTTCTATACTAAAAATAAAAAATAAAATCCCCTTCACAACACCCTTTTTCAACCATTAAACAGTTTTCAATTTTTGGATTTACAGTAAATTTTATTCCCAGAGCGTTTAGCCAGCATTCAATTCTATAAATTACCCCACATTTATATTGCTCTATTATTCCTAGCCTTTGCATCCCTTTATACGCAAAACATTCATTATTTTCCCATTCCCAGTGGATAATATTTTTTGAAGATACACTGAAACGAGCCTTACTAAAAATTGAATGCGGTAAAACTAATTCTAACGTCGTTTGTAACAATTTTGTCATTTCTTCAAATGAATCAATATCTGTTTCTTTAACATCTAGAATTCTTTTCGTTCTTTCAACTTCAAAGTACGACATTGATTTTATCGCTTCTTCATTCAATCTATTGGACAGATCTATTCCAAGCTCCCTGTAAGTAGTATAAAACCACATTCCGTCATGAGTAAGCCAACCGTTGTCCGAAACTTACCCATTTAGGACACCGCCTAAATGGTGTTCGGTTCC
>NZ_JBRAKS010000522.1:0-1889 GCF_052745115.1 Candidatus Jordarchaeum sp. | reverse complement strand
ATTTTATCTACCTACAACTATTGCCTGTGCAGTGATATCGTCTCCATCTTCGGACATCAAAAAAACGGCTAAAGCACCTATTTTTTCTGGAGTGGTTTCCCTTTTTAGAAGTGATTGTGTTTGAACAATTTTATCAAATAGCGCTTTGTTTTGTTCGCCTCCTACAGCGTTTTTCCAGAGATCGGTCCAGACAAAATGGGGACAAATAGCGTTAGCGGTGATTCCGTAATCTGCTAGGAGTAATGCTAGACTTCCGGTGTAATTTATGACAGCGGCTTTTGAGGCAGCATAATAGGGAATAAGCTGATTCCCGGACATCGTGCCGGCCGATGAAGAAATGTTGATAATCTTCCCGCTTTTTTGATTCCTCATATGGGGAATTACGTACTTACAGCAGAGAAAAATTCCTTTCAGGTTAGTGTCAAAAGTGGTGTCCCAATCCTGTTCTTCGATTTCCAAAGGACTTTGCAATTTAAAGAGATCTTCCATAGTTCCGGGCACGCAGGTTCCAGCATTGTTTACGAGTGCATCGATCTTTCCGAATTCGTCTAAAGTTTTTTTAACCATTGCCTCCACTTCTTTACTATTCCTAACATCATTTTTTACCACAATAGCTTTTCGATTTAATGCTCTAATTTCTTTAGCCGTCTTTTCCGCCTCTTCAAGATTTATTTCAGCGATGACAATGTCCGCACCTTCCTTAGCTGAAGCCAGCGCAATACCTCTACCTATTCCCTTGGCACCACCAGTTACAATAACTACTTTTCCTTCCAATTTACCCATAATCTAACCTCCAATACCTTTCATGTTTAAACAAATGATTTTAAACTGACCTAAAATATTTTCAAGCCTTCATTAAAACTTTTATTTAAAAACTTAGAATATACATACTATTTTCATTATTTCTGTTTACCTGTTATTTATTATTCATTTAATGAATGTACTATTTTTTGGGATTAAATTTTAATAATAAGTTTTTTATATAGTCTAGTTTGTTGTTTTTTTACCGTGATCCATATATCTATTTTGAATAATGAGGTTGATTTTATGGATTGGAAGGTAAGGGTTCCTCTTCGAGTGGATTTGAGTGGAGGTTGGACTGATGCTGCTCCTTTTACCGAACAGCATGTGGGGGCACTGGTAAATTTTGCGATTGACAAGTTTCAAATATATAATGGGAGAGAAATGAGCTGTGACTGGTTAGGCATGGGGCTGGGAACTAGTGGTGCTTATAATGTTATTAAAGCAGTTGTGGAAGATGGATTAAATGATCTTGGAAAAATTTTGATAAGGGCTTATGAGCGGGAGTTGCAGGAAAATATTTGTGGAATGCAGGATATGGCAGCCAGCACATATGGGGGTCTGAATTACTGGGAATTTTACCAGGAGCAATTTTACCGGACCCCCATTCCAGTTACTGAGGAGGTGAGGACAGGGCTACAAGACTTGGCGGTGCTTGTTAACACCGGCAAATCTCGCAGTCCTCGGCACTACTTTGTTTATGCTAATTATCCTTATGTGGAGCCGATTTTGGTCAAGTTGAGTGAGATTGCTACTAGAATGAGGGATGAACTCCTTTCGGAAAATATGCCCCGTGTTCGGCAGCTGGTCAAAGATACTTGGTACTGGCAGAATAGAATTCCCACAGTCGGTACCCCTGAGATTGAAAGATTGATTAATATGGCGGATGCGGGAAAGGTTTGTGGTGCCGGTGGCGGAGGCTGCGTCCTATTATTATTCGAGAACGAAAAAAGGCTAGAAGCTTTCAAAGAAAAGCAGAAAGAGGTTATTTTGTTTAAAATATGGGAGAAAGGTGTGGAAACCTCAGAAGGAGAAATCCAATAAAAAATATTGTGGTGATCATCTTTGAGTGAAAGAAGGAGAATGCC
>NZ_JBRAKS010000521.1:0-1896 GCF_052745115.1 Candidatus Jordarchaeum sp. | reverse complement strand
AGATACCATAAGTACAAGAAAAGAATTTGGGCTTAACTTAATGACATTGCCCGTAGAGATAGACGGCATCACCGAATATGATGGCTCGACCTTTAGAAGTGTTCACCGATACTGCTTGGTGTCCCGGAGTGTGGCCGGGTGCGAATACGAGTTCGATGCCTTCCCGCACTTTGAAGTCACCGTTTACCAGTTTGAAGCGGGGAACAAGGTTAACCCAGTCGTCTTGGTAATATCCTACCACTTGGTATCCCATGGGGAAGTAAGCATTGATGAGTTCCTCTTCTTGGACGTAAAAGTGGGCGTTTTCGAAGAGATGTAGATAGCCGGTGTGATCATGGTGGAGATGGGTGACCAGCACGGTATCAATAGATGATGGATTAACACCATTGCGTCGCAGCACCTCTGGTACCTCTAAGTCTGGTGTGCGGGGTTTAGGACCGAAAATGAATTTAGGCACGTGGTCATGCTGGTAGCTGGCATCAACTATGATCTGCTCCCCATCGTCACCCTCTATGAGGAACATGTATACTGGAAGGTCTGCGAAATAGCCTTGGGCGATAGGGCTCATTATGAGCCCCCAATTCATATGGAACCAGCCGGTCAGTAGAGGTTTTATGACGTATTCCTTTATTGTAAACACCTCCTCTCTGAGAATTACACAATACTAATTTTTAAACTTGTTAAAAAAACTACCTTTTTAAAAATCTAATTCTTCATCTGTAAACAAATTGTAGGTCTACGTTATACAATAATCTGATTTTCATATCCTTTAATGTTAACTTTTCCGTGGCAGTTTTGGAACGTAGAAAAGGGTTTAAATCCAATTTTTTCGGGTGAGAATCCACACTTAGTTGGAATTGACGAAAACAACTCTCGGAAGGGGGAAAAGCGTAGTTTAATAGTTAACTGGGCAGTGCAAAATCATCATACTACTATATGGGAGTCATTCCAAGTGGCAAATTGGAAAAAATGTTTCAACAATTAGATTGATATAGAAGTTCATTAAAATAATTTTAAATATAGGGTAAAGGAGGTTTTAGTTTGTCTAAAGCTTATCTATTAGCGGGGACCGCTGGAGCAATAATAGGAACCATAACTGCGTTTATTGGAGTAATGTGGGGTGTAGTAAATGCGTTATTCTTTATGGATTTATCGAACTACATGTCTATGATTATGGTTTTCAGTACGTTTCTGGGACCCATCGCCGCCTTTATCATACCTTATCCGAGTTCGAGTATTTGGCTCCTTTTGGCTTCACTCATTCAGGCTCCGATGCTCATTGTTACCTGTACCCTCACTGGTTTAGGATTTTACGGAATACGCAAAGTGGGAGGAGGGATTATCGGCGTGGTGGCTTTCATTTTCGGAATCGTAGGCAGCATCGTAGGATCATTGCTCATAGTGGTCGGAAACTTTCTAACCATGACTAGTGTTGCAATCATCCCAAACATGTACGATTTTACTCTACTAATTATTCCTACAACTACACCGAACTTTCTCATAATGTGGATAGGTTTCGTGGTGCTTGCTGTCACCTTTATCATAATTGGTTCAGCCAGCATAAAGCTACGTGAAATCACACTGAACTCCTCGGCTTCCTCAGCTGCGGGAATCTTGAGCATTATAGGGGGCTGCCTTATAATAGGGGGTCCAATGATATTAGGTTGGACCATAATCATTGGTTTCATACTATTATTTGTAGCATTCATACTTTGGGCAGTAGTGTTCTTCTCCTCCAGAGAAATGTAGTCTCGTAGAAAATCAAAAACTAATTACCTCTCCCCTTTGCTAATCCTTCAGATGACTTGAAAAATAATCCACTCCTTTTTTTACCGTATACAGGAAGTATATGCTTGTATTTTGCTCAACAAGTTTCCCCGAAAAGAAGCGTTTTTT
>NZ_JBRAKS010000520.1:0-1904 GCF_052745115.1 Candidatus Jordarchaeum sp. | reverse complement strand
CGAAAAGCAAAATATTAATCAGACCCACCAACCGTATTTAGTACCAGAACCCTTACCTGCAGGGATTTCCACATATTTCTGACAATCACAATGTCTATGTGCCTCCCGTGTGAAACCAAGCCAAACCTAAGAAAAATCATGCCGAAGCCTCAGGAGAACCCACGGTCCTCAAAGCTACGGTGAAAGAGTTCCACTGCGCCAATCTGACTGCAAACCGTACCGGTTTTTCGTAAACCTAATACTTTTCGAAAAACGTTTTTAGCCATTTTATCTTAAGAAAATTATGTGTTCTGTGACTATTTTTAACGCGGAAACCAAGTGCACAAACAAGGCGCCAGATAATCTCCCCCACTCCCTCAACTCACTCTTTTGAATACTATTAGATTAGCCCTTTCTCTCACGCATAAGACAAGCGATAACTAGGAAAACCATACTTGAGGCGAGTACCCCTAAACAATAGATAACTTTAAATCACTAAAATATTGTCAATATCTAACAGTCATAATTTATATTATAATAATAACCTTTTAATGTGGTTTTTGGCAATGAGCAAGGCTTCCGTTCCAACTCCTAACACGGGCTCCGTGTCCGTGTTTGGGGAAAATAAGGTTTTTCGGAGAAGTGTTAGTAATAGGGAAAGAGAACTTTCAATAGTTATCCCAACTTACAATGAAGCTGAGAACATCGGGGCTTTGATTCAACGCGTTCTAGGAGTGTTTCAAAGATGTGAGGTAGACGGGGAGCTGATCATTGTTGATGATAGTAGTCCCGATGGGACCGGGGGAATCGTTAAAGAGTATGTTCAGAAGTTTGATAATGTAACCCTTGTTCTGAGGAAGGGGAAAAAAGGTCTCGGAAATGCTTATAAGGATGGTATCCGGCTCACCTGTGGGGGAGTCATTATGGGGATGGATGCCGATTTCTCTCATAACCCCGATGAAATTCTGAGAATATACCACAGTGCGAGAAACTATGATATTGTTATAGGTTCACGGTATGTTCACGGCGGCGGTATAGTTGGTTGGAACTTCTTTAGGCGTGTGGTAAGTAGAACAGCCAATCTGCTTGTAAACCTCTTCTTCAGACTCGGAGTACATGATAGTACCTCCGGTTTCCGTGCATTCAAGAGGGAGGCAATAATGAGAATCCTACCCCATGTAAACTGCTTCGGCTACGACTTCCCCGTGGAAATACTAATCCGGTCGCGACAGTTCAATCTCACCATAAAAGAGATACCAATCACCTTTAAAGATAGAAGTAGGGGAAAATCCAAACTTGGCTTAAAACAATTCGTTCTCTTCCTCCGACTATTACTCAACGAACTAAAAAGATGAACAACGGTTGGGAGTATCGAAGTACAAACATATGCATAAAATGTTCGTGTCACTCGTTTTTGAAAGATTTTGTTACAACTTCTACGGTTAACTTTCCTTTTGTTCAATATATTTCCCAGTTTTAGTTTTTAGAATTTTCGGCAAGGTGAGTAGTAGATCTAAGGAAGTACCGCAGAATACTAGGAACAATAAACTAGTTATCATTCACCCATACTTGCACAGGACACACAAACTTCCAAAAAATGGAACCCATCATAAAAGGAACTTGTTTCATTATTAATGTACGGAGTCGCTGCGTTGAGTACTACATAACTTAAAATAATAAGTGCGGAAAGAGAAGCTATCAAAACTAAAATTTAAATTTTTTTCAGAAGTTTTCCCAAACCCTTCTATCTACATTATACATTATTTAATGAAAGGTAAATTGAGAATATTAGATGTAGCAGAACGAAAACCAGCAGGCATAAAAATGGTATTTTTATGAGTGTGGCTCCCATACCATAAGTAAGCATCCTTTTATCATCAACCATTTTTACTAAATTTATTAAAACATTTTCCATTATTATTAAA
>NZ_JBRAKS010000519.1:0-1907 GCF_052745115.1 Candidatus Jordarchaeum sp. | reverse complement strand
AAGTCCAAGAATGGTATTATTTATCATTAAATCTTTCTACTGTTGTGAACCCTCTTTTATATCTTCAGTATTATGATATTTCGCAAGAAGTGTCATGTAAAGTTCTTGTAGCGGCTTACCTGGCAACCACATGTACACACCCGAGCCCACGAAAACAAACTCGTATTGAAGGATATCCCATTCCATATCTTTTTTGGTTACTTTAATAGTGTCAACCTCATGCCCTAATTCCTTAACGGCTTCCTCTATTTTCTTGGCAACCTTTTCGGTGTTACCAGTCATTGAATAATAAAGATTTAGAACTTTCATCTTCTTCCTCCTTTCCATTCCATTTATAGCTTTACGCTAAAAATTACAACTTTTAATGAGAAAAGTAATAGTATAAAAATGAATCTATTCCAAATACACCTCAAAACTCGCACTACTTTCATTATCATAAAAATATTAATATATGTAAAAGAATAATCGGCATTTCGATTGAACCATTTAATATCCGGAAAAAATTTCTGATAACTAAAGCCTGAGATATCTAATTTCTTAGAAGGTGAATATCTTATGTTGTTTGAGGTCACCGCGAAATGGAGTGGCGAAGGCTACGAGGGTAAAGTAGAATACACTAATGGAATCAGCATGGAATTCTGTGCAATGCCCCCATGGGGAAAACGAGAGGATCTAGTAACCCCGGAATCCTGTTTTGTAGCGGCAATCGCAATGTGCTATGAAATGTTCATGGTAGCCACGCTCAAGAGGATGAGAATCGAAGCCTCCATGATGGAAGTTAAAGCCGTGGGAGAAATAGCAGAGGGAGAGATGGCTCCTGGAAAAGCTTTCGACAGAATCGAATTAACGCCCCGCGTAAAAGTTTCAGAGGAAAACAAAGAAAAAGCAGTTAGAGCTACCGAGCTAGCGAAAGAATATTGCCTAATAACAAACTCATTAAAAGTCCCAGTGACAATATCGCCAGAAATACTTACGTAATCCTAAAGAAAAAAATAAATATGTGGCTCAAAAGCAAGTTGAGAAAAATAGGGCTAGTTTTCTCACTTTCTCTTTCTCTAAACTTAGGAACAAGTAAACTTTATAGTGATGTTGATTCGTTCGATTTACCTCCGAAAGGAACGTTTATAGAGCTTCTTTCCCGATTTAGAACCCCAAAATAAGAGCTAGAATTAAGCTAATCTACATCACTATAGTGTACGGAGGGAAAGGTTTTAAACTTCTAACTGAACTTCTAACTGTTAAAAAACCCCAAACTTATTTCGGTGATGTAAGTTTGGTTTCTTTAATAAAATCGGAGGCAAATATACATGGCTGAAGCGAAACCGCGTTTGGTTAAAGCTACTGCGAGTTGGAAAGGTGGAGGCTTACAGGGTAAGATAGACTATCTTAACGGCGTTAAACTGGATTATGTTGCGCCGCCGCCATTAGGACCGCGAACAGATTTAATAACACCGGAAGGGAGCCTCGTGGCGGCTCTGTGCATGTGCTATTCACTAACCCTCGTAGCCTTTCTCCAAGGCATGAAAATCGAAGTATCCGAATTAGAAGTCAGAGGTGTAGGGGAAGCACCCGCAGATCTGGGTCCAGGAAAGGGATTCAAGAAAATCGAACTAAAACCAGTGTTAAAAGTTAAGAAGGAAGACAGAGAAAAGGCACTTCAGGCAATAAATCAGGCCAAAGATTTTTGCCTAGTAGCCAACTCCCTAAAAGCACCAATAACACTCTCACCAGAGGTTAAAACGTAAACTAATCCAACCAACCGCAGAACGAGATAAATAAAAATCTTTTTTCTCCCCTTTTTTACCGTATACGGGAAATATATGCTTGTATTTTGCTCAACAAGTTTCCCCGAAAAGAAGCGTTTTTTTAAGCCCCCGAAACAAAGGAATAAACAACAACATAATTAA
>NZ_JBRAKS010000518.1:0-1914 GCF_052745115.1 Candidatus Jordarchaeum sp. | reverse complement strand
CGGGTCTCTTATGTTTGGATGTCCCCAAGTAATGTTTCTAACAGGGATTCCTAGGTCGTCTTGTAATAGGTGGCAAATTTGTACAGGTAAGGTCCAGTTCTGGTTTAAAACATCTAGATAAATTCTACATTTACCTGCTTCATCCCTATTTGATAATCTTGCCGATCCGGCCACATCTGCGAAGCCTCTAACGAACTCTTTTTTGATTTGAGGCTCTGCTTCAATAATTGCCTTGGGTACTTCAAATTCAGCAAAAGACATTTTGTTATTTAGAATGAGTTTTATGTTTCTCCAGAAAAGTGTGTTTCTTAAGGATTCAATAATTAACTTGATAGAGTGTCTCTCTTCGACTTGCCTGACTCTTTAATCGGTCAACTCCTCGACTCTACCTAGAGCTTCAATCAAACTCACCTTGATACTATCTTTCTGAGTAAATCTTTTTTTGACACCAACTGCCATCAATCCTTTAAAGGGAAATTCAATGATTATCTCCTTTGCCCGTAATTCTCTAAAAACCCCCCTTGCAGATATAAGTCCAAGTAAGTACGCAACATCCTCATCAAAGTAATCCTCAATCATTTTGAATGCCTCTACTTTACGAAAATAAGTATATATTCATGTATTTTATTTACCCTGAAAACATAGGGATAACCCAAAGGTCTAAGATTACTGTACTCCAGTCTCCTGTCCCATATTATTATATCATCAAGTTCAAATCCAATTTCCTGCATTATCTTTATAATGTCTATATGTAATGGGTAAAATTTATCCTTTTTACGGATATCCATTATTACTATAACACACCATTTTATTGCTTTCAATACCATATAAATTTGTTCAAAAATTTCTTTTAAAGCGCAGAGAAACTGATTGTAATCTGATATATTTCCCAAATCTTGTTCCGACTCAGAATAAGGTCTAATCTCTTTATAGTCTGCTGTTCGCTTCTGTCGATGAATATCCCAGTATGGAGGAGACGTAACAACCAAATCAACTGAATTTGTTGTAACATAATTTCGAATATTTCTCGCATCTTCCAAGTATATTTCCGGATTAGCAAATGCCGTTTTTTCGCCCTCAGAACTGAAATCCTTTAATTGGGTATCAACATATCTCAAACGTTTTTTTGTTAGGTTAAAAAACTCTTCAGACAACTCAAAACCTATGCCCTTTCTATTCAGATTACGTGCAGCAAGAACTGTGGTGCCGCTACCCATAAAAGGATCCAGAACAACTTCGCCTTCCTTAGTGTATATTTTAATCAATCTTTTGACTAACTCCTCGGGAAACATTGCAGGATGTTTTAATTTCATTTCTTCAGGAGATTTTGTTACATCCCAAATGCTTATAGAATACTTTGTCCATTCTTTGCCATTAAGCTCATTAAGTCTTTCTTGCATTATTATTCTCTCTTCAATATTTTTACTGTATTTTATATTAATTTCAAATTTAAAAAGGCAACTATTTAGAAAACATATTAGAATCGATGTCATGTACCTATTTGAGTCTTTTTTCTAGTTCTTTGAAACGTTCTTTATATTCATAAAATTCTAGAAGTTCTTCTACTTTTATGATTTTTAGTTTCTTGCTGATTTCGTGAAAGGATCCCGCTACTATTCTTTTTGCTTTTACTTCGTCTTCCTCTGTTAGGATTAGGAAGAGATCGGAGTTCCAAATATCGTATGCATGTTTTAGTCTGGTTAGTGCTTCATAAAGGTTGCCTCTGATTTGTATTTCGAAAACATGCGTGGGATATCCTACATCTATTCTTTTCCAAATTACATCGTATTCGAATCCTTCATGTCGATATTCTTTTTCAGGGTGTTTACAAAACCTTGGCGAGAAAGCCCCCGACTTCTAGTCGTGGGGATGAATCGCAAAAAAGCTTATTTGAAAGTAGGGTATATAAATAGT
>NZ_JBRAKS010000517.1:0-1921 GCF_052745115.1 Candidatus Jordarchaeum sp. | reverse complement strand
AGTACCACATAGCCATATATGGTATTATTTAGTATTAAATCTTCCTACTGTTGTATACCCTTCAAAGGAGTTTCTTGAGAAGGCAAAGTTACCTGATAACGGACCATGCAAAGTCATAGTTGTCGGCGACGAAATAATAATAAGACGTCAAGTATCGGGGGAACTCAACCTATTTAAGATTCTTTCGTTTGGAAAGGAAAGGGTTCCTTGTTTTCTTAAATTCCGTTTTCCATTTGAATTTTTGCATCTTTGTGATTCTAAATTTCGTATTTAATTTCTTCGATATTTTGCTCTGTGATCTCTTTATAGCCTCTTTTTTCTCTCTCGCTTATTTGTGTTTCAAAGTGGATTTCGAGGATATAGCTACCGAAAACTTGGTGCGGGTCGTCCTGAGATTCGATAATCATCCACCCGAATCCTCCTTCTCCATAATGAACCACTTTGTTCTCCTTGAAAAATACTCGTTTTCCGCTTCTAATGTAGGCTTCTGCTACTTTGCGAAGGAAATGGATGTATTTTTCGGCAATCCGTCTCTCTTGTTCCTCAACAAATTCCTCGGTCTCCCTCCATAGAGTCTTTAAATCTTCCATGTATCTATCTCCTTCCATTAAGCTCTTTTTCTTTTATGAAATCCTCAAGTTCCCTGTTAAACCTGTTTCTAAAAGCTTCTTGCGCAAGTTCCTTAAATTGGGGGAAGTTTTCGCAGAATAACTTCAGCAGACTTGATACGCAATACTCGCATCCACCATCGGCTGCAAGCAGTATTCTTACCACCTTCTCTGCTTCCTTTCTGTTCATAACGGAACCTCTACTCTAAATCCTTTAAAAACTTCTTTACTTTCGGCGAGTCTTCTATTTCCTTCACTTATTCACACTCTCTTCCTTCACTTTCTCAGTATTATTCAACTACTCAGCCTTTTCATGCGAGAATTCGCGGAATGCTTTTCTATTAAAAATTTCGTTTCAAATTTGGCGAACTCATCACCATTTCAATTTTGATGTAGTTTTTCCATAATTAAATCTGTCCTAGTCGATATGCCCCCTTCAACATAATGGATTTACAAGTTTACTTGGTTCTTCTCTCATGATTTTTCAGTCAGTTCGTGTTGATGTTAGCTTCTTTTCTATGATTTCAAGAATTGAGGCGAGTGAAGTTTCGGAGCATTTCCATACTCTTGTAGCTGTGTGTTTGTGATGCGGATACGTTTCTAACTCTGAGTGGTGTGGAGCATTATCCCATCGTGTTAAAACAGCATCCCCCCCTAAGCCAAGTGTACTTATACCTAATCTTGTTCACTCTTTCTTCTCTTACAACAATATATTCTGCAAATTCAAGTTTGCTCCCATCGGTGAAAGCGAGTCTACCCTTTACAGTGCCTGCAGTATTGGTTTTAACTTCAAAAATATCTCTTCTTCAATTATTATAGGGTGTTTACTCAGAATATTCTTAACGCGAGAAAAATATTCGCTTACTGTATGCATTGTTCAAGCATCCTAGCGATTTCCCTTTCCTCCTCCTCTACATGTTTGAGGAGTTCGTATTCTCCTGCCCAATCGACGTAATCATCCATGTCTCCAAGTTCACCGGACTTAAACCTCTCGTAAAACTCTTCCGTCCTCATTCCGTACCTCCACTCATATTCTTTCAGCCGTTTCTTCGTTCTACTTATGGCATTCCTAGAAAGAGTCTGCTCCCTACTCAGTGCACCAATTAGCGCCTGCCTGGCAATCTCACTCTTCACATCCACAGATAGGGAAGGCATCACTCACCACCAAATTATTTTCCTACATCAACTCTATTAAACTCTTCCCACAAAGAAGCTCATCCCATAGTACAGGTCTTCATAATAATGGGAAGTGTAACTTAAATCCTATAGATAAAAAACTTTCAATCTCCGTAGCTGGAGAACGGTTTTTGCAA
>NZ_JBRAKS010000516.1:0-1931 GCF_052745115.1 Candidatus Jordarchaeum sp. | reverse complement strand
GTCGCAATCCCTTCATTCAGGTCTCTCATTCCAACTCACTCTTTATAATTATGTTTCCTATATTCAATTGTACCTCAATTTCCGTTAGGCTGATAATTATTAGACTTATTTGAAAAGGGACTCTAAAAATTATTATTTTTTGGTTCATGTAAATAATTGTCCAAAATTAAATTATAATTTTCCGCCAACCCACCTTTAAAATTACATTTTTTTTCCATTTTAAAGGTTGACGGAAAATATAGATGTAGTATATGTTTAGTTTGATTTTTCATATTATGGAATATGGTTTATCATCAGGGTTTTCATATCTTACAGGTCCGTATTTAATAGATTTTTGCCAATCTCTATCACATATATTAAAATAGACAATAAAATCTTCTGTTTTTTCAATAACTTTCCTCACTTTACTTATTATTCTGGAAATGGTATCTTTTCTTGCTTCAATTTCGAAAACAGATTTCTGTACTCGCGTGCCGTAATTTTCGAGGAATTTAGCAACCCTGCGAAGTCGTTTTTCATTACATATATCATATATTATTAGCCAATGATTCATAAAATCTCATAGGTTTCAATTTTTAATATTTCACCCTTACCATCTGTAATAGCGTTCCGATTGCAATCCTCGCATAATGGATAGATGTAAAGAAAATCTTTCTTAATATTTATTACTTGAAGAAGTCTATTAATTAGTTCTTCCAGTTTATTTTTTTCAATTTTACATTGGAAAAAGGATTTCTGTACCCTGATTCCGTAAGATTCTAATACTTTTGCGGTGTTCCTGAGCCTTTTAGTATCGGTAATGTCGTAGCAAACCATGTATATCATTATTTAACCAGAAGGGGTTTGTAATCAGCCTCTTCTCCGTTTAAAACGCGTTTGAAATGTTTAACCTGTTCGTTAATTAGTCTTTTATAGCTTATCTGTCTCATAAGCGGTTGATAATATATGAGAGTTTCAAGTTTTTTTTCAAAATTTGAGATTACTTTTTTTAACCCTTTTTTTGTTAATAATGTTCCTTTTTTTTCCTGGATAGCTATCGAACTGCTTGATTCCTCTATATCTTTCTCTTCTTGAAGAGGGTATTCATTGTCTTCTTTTGAAAAGATCACCTCTTCAAAATCCTCTGGTTCAAGGATTGCAAGATTAAAAAGGGAACAACAAAGAGTATCAGCTATTGGTGTCCTGTATTCCTCCATTAGATCGAAGGTCAGTGATCTTTTACCATAGTCTAAAGAATGATAAAAGCCAACGTAAGTGTCGAGCCCTTCTGCTTCAATTGCTGCATCAACACGATAAAACAACATAGTGTATAAAAAGCTCAACACTGCATTTACATTATCTTCTGGTGGGTGCATACTACGTCCATTGAACACTGCCCAATCCTGCAAGATATTGTGTTTAAAAACAGCAAAAAAATATCGAGCACTCAATCCTTCAATACCCCTTATTACCTCAATGTTATGTGCTTCATCTAACTTCTTTAAGTTTGATTTCATTTTTTCAACTGTGTTTTCTATTTCAGCTGTGTTATCCCTTCTTCTTGAAATTCTTTGCATGAAAGTAAGTTGATTTTTTAATTTTCCGCTAACAATTGATTTTGAAATTTTTACTCGAAAGGCTTCGTCATCCAGCAATTTGAATTGTTTCTGACGGAGAAACACATTTTTACTTTCTTGAAACGCAAGTTTTCCACTGAATTTACCGTTTTTTCCTAGAAATATAGTATCTATGTTATGCCGCATAAGTAATTTGAGAGCAGCTGATGTAATTTCAATATTTCCTTGTACTATGATTTGTTCTGTCTTAAAAGGAAAAATTATTGTGGTTGTTCCATCGTGTGAGTTAAGTTGAAGGGTTTCACCTTTTTTCTGTAATTTCCCAAAATCGGAAATTATATATATTGTAGACATTTTTAAACCCCACAAATTATT
>NZ_JBRAKS010000515.1:0-1944 GCF_052745115.1 Candidatus Jordarchaeum sp. | reverse complement strand
TCCCACTAGGGGTAGTATACAAATATATTGTGTAAGCGCAGTTAGTGAAGCTGAAACAGTGCAAAAAATAGTTATCCTAACCTTGTTAAGAGAGATTGAAGCCACCGCTGCAAATGCAAAAGTAAGAAAAATGAGAGTAAGGGGTGTAAACTCTTCAGCAACTAAAAATATTGGCAAAACAATTGAAACAAACCTAGGGTATATTTGGAAAAGCAGAAATTGGCCTATGGTGAAAGAGTTTGACAATTGCCAGTATTGAATATAAAATGCCGATGACTGAAAGAATCCTCCCAGAAGACCCGAACAGTAGATAAGCAGACCTAGAGCAAGAGCTGCAAAAACCATTATACGTATTAGTAGGTAACTTCCTCCTCTTTTTTTCCGGTAACTGCTCTCCATCTCCATTCAGATCCTTATTATATGTTCCGGCAGTAATTATTTAAACTTTTCAATTATAGTAATTATATTCAATTAACCACATTTTAGTGAGGGAATGATGGCTGATCTTAAACCTTAAATACTCCGAATAGTTGGTATTGGTATTTGGTTAAGAAACCTTCACTGGTTATTGTAAATCCCTTAATTTTACCCTTAAATGTTAAGACTCTATAGATTTCTATGAGAATTTCGGGATGAACAAATATCTCTGAGGCTATTTTGTAAACGTCTGCGCGTTCCTCTTTCTGAATTTCTTTTTGGGCTATATGTACAAGAGGCTTTTCTAAATACACGTAATCCTTGTAAATCCCCACGGGATTCCCCAGTTTTTCAGCCTCGGAGCAAACCTTTCCCACCAGATTTTCAAAGTATTTCTGTTTTACTTCTTCCACTTTAAGACTTCTCTGAATCTCCTCAAGTTGTAATACGGGCCTCTTCTCTAAAGTTTTTATAATTATAGATGTGTAATTCTTTGCTAAAAACTTATTCAAATCACTATAATGTAACATTACTACTATCGGGATTAAAAATAGGTAAAGAGTGATGATCGAGCTGTTAGAGAAGACTGCGTTGTTCCAGTTAAGAAGGCCCATAAAAGGATAATAATTAGGAAACTCTAATTGTAACAAGAGTCCGCCATAAATAGCTGCGATGAGAAATATGAAGAGGAGCAAAACAATAAGACTATTTCTTATTTGTGTGGCTTTGAGTATTTCGAAATGCTCTAAACTGGGAGCTTCAAACCTACTTAGTGACTTTTTAGCTTCTATGTGTTGGATGCGTTGAACATATACGGTTCCTGCACCAAATAAGATTATGGAAATTATCAAGGCAATCGTGTTTTTTTCAAAAAGTAAGATGAGGTATGGAAGCATGCCCCCGGGAATAGTAGGTAAAAACGTGAAATTAGTCCCAGTGAGGTTTAAGCCCGTAATTGAGGATATTAGTAGAAACTGAATTACTCCGAAAATTACAGCTGTGAAGGCGGCAAAAGAAACTCCGATATATCTGCTGAACAGAGCGAATATAATAGATGCTGCTCCAAGCAGTAAAAACCAGAGAGAAAGTGGGGGAAGACCGTAATATGGAATAAAGAAGCTTGGAAGAGAAACTATAGAAAAATAGGGGTAAAAAGCAAGAAACCACAAGGGCGTACTGAAAACGATGTTGTAATCAACAATCTGGAATAAAGCACCTCCAAAGAGAAATAGAAAACCATTAAATATCCCTACAATGTAGGCTAAAACGCCCCCTGCTAAAAATAAGGTAAGGATAGCACTTGGATTAAGTAGCCCCCTTCTCTCTTTCATCTCAAACACCCAATAAAATTTTTAAGCGATGATTATTTAAACTTAAAGGTTGGGTGGATACTTCTAATGATGGAATATTATTAAGTATTTTTTGGAATTATTAATTAAACGGTTTAAAAATAAAATTGATATAGAAAATAATCGAAAATAAATTAAAAATAAAATTATAATATTCAGGTGAAGGAGTTTGGAAAAT
>NZ_JBRAKS010000514.1:0-1946 GCF_052745115.1 Candidatus Jordarchaeum sp. | reverse complement strand
AGGACATCCTACCAATTAACAGCAAGGGGTGACAAATGTCCCTAACTTCTACACTCCCACTTTCCGCACCTTTGATTTATTTTTTTCTATTTTTGTAAAATTTAAGCCTGTGGGGGGGAGAAGCCTCCGCGTTTTTGAGCAAAACCATCAAAAGAGTGTGGCTTATTTTGTGTGTTGACTCCAGAGGGTGCCGGCTTCTGTGTCCCTGGCCCCCATTTTTCTACACAGTGGTGTTAAAAATAGGAGGGAAACCGCGGTCTCCAACCGGCCACCACAACAGGTTAAAAACTGGGAGAGGGGATTAAACAAGGGGAAAGCCTTCTCCAGGGACAAATTTTTCTGAAAAGTTTTTGAATCCAAGCAAGGAAAACAAGCAATAATTGGAAAAACGAAAAAACCTCAAAAATATTCGTAAAGGATGCGGAAAGTGGGTTAACTAACATTATTTTAAAGATACGTCATTTAACGTATACCCTCAATTAGGCATAGATAAAGTTTAAAACTGGATTAAAGTGAAGTTGACTACTCAAAACAAGTAATAAAACAATAAAAGGAGAAATAAGAGATGAACTTGCAATATTTAAAGATTGGTATTCCACTAGCCCTCATCGGTGGCCTTCTAGGAATCATTGCCTCTATTTGGATGCTGATAACACCAGTTAACATCCTAGCAATGTTTTCGATTAATGTAACCTTTGTTATGCTGGCGTACTTAAGCCTAATTGCTTCCATTATCATAGTTATTCTCGCATTATTGCTTATAGCCAGGAAGCTTCTTGCAAAGTTAAAAACAGTCCTTTACCTAGTGGTCATCCTCGGAATCATAGAATTAATGAACTTTAATATGCCATTCATGTTGATTGCAGTTATCGGTGGGCTTCTCGCCATTTTGGGTGGAATATTAGCCTTGATTGGTCTAAGACCTGGACCAGCACCAGCAGCACCAGCGAAACCCGCAAAGGCAGCAAAAGCAAAGTAAAACACGAGGCTTGATAAATTCAATTTTTATTTTCTATTTTTATTTTCTTGAAATTTTTAAGAAAACGTTAAATAGTTTTATAAGCTATTTTTTTCAGAATTTAGGGGGTTTTAAATGAGAAATATTGCGGTGCTCGTTTCTGGTAGAGGCACTAACCTTCAAGCAATTATTGACGCAGTGGAATCGGGGTACATTAAGGCTAATATTAGTGTAGTTATTAGCAGTCGTAAGGATGCCTTAGCGCTACAGAGGGCCAGAGAGCATGGAATAGAAGCAATTTATATTGATCCTCAAGAATTTTGGAGGGACAAGGAGCACAAGGAGGAAAAGAGAGTCGAGTACGATAAAAAAATTATTGCGGAGCTGGAAAAAAGGAACGTGGACCTGGTGATTCTAGCTGGCTACATGCTGATGCTCAGTCCGTACTTTGTTCAGAAATACAAGAATAGGATTATGAATATCCACCCCGCTTTACTACCCTCGTTTCCGGGTGTGAATGCCCAGAAACAGGCATTAGAGTATGGTGTTAAGTACACTGGTGCTACTGTCCATTTTGTGGATGCAGAAATGGATCATGGTCCCATTATAATTCAGGATGTCGTACCAGTCTATGACGATGATACAGAGGAAACTCTCTCAGAAAGGATTCTAGAAAAAGAGCATAAAATTTACGTAGAAGCTGTCAAACTATTTATGGAAGGAAAACTAAGAGTAGAAAACAGAAAAGTAAAGATATTAAAATGATTATTCTGCGAGAGTTTTTCCTTAATTATTCATGAATTCATGAAAAATTTTCAATAATCAAAATAAAGCCTTTTTTGAATTTCACTATATTTAAATAGTCCTATTATTCAAATAGGATAAGGTGAAATATTTTGCTTGTAAAAGTAACCCGCCGCTTTCAGGTAACAATACCGTTGTCCGAAACTTACCCATCTAGGACACTTCCAGACGATAGATTCGCAAA
>NZ_JBRAKS010000513.1:0-1966 GCF_052745115.1 Candidatus Jordarchaeum sp. | reverse complement strand
GCTAGTTTCATAGTACCACATAGCCATATATGGTATTATTTAGTATTAAATCTTTCTACTGTTGTAAACCCCCCTTGGAGCCATAAGCAACTCTGGGTGAAGACATCGTATTCCATGTTATGGGGATTGATAGAGTATTTTGCATTAATGGAATTGGGAAAGCTGGTGGTAGTACTGCGCATTTGGATAAGGCTAACAGTTTTAATCTCATCCAATCCTTCCTCCAAGAGAAATTATGTTCCAATTGGAGGGATGAAACACCCTTAAAAGGGTGAGATAATACAATTTATAATATTTTTAGAATTGTCCCTAATAAAAGCTTAACGATAGGGGCAACGGCACAAAGTAATAGATATGTATTTTTAATTTTGGGTATGTGAAAGCGTCCTGCCTAACTCCCATAGTAGGGTTTGGATTTGGAAAAGAAGGCTTGATATATTTTACTCCGGTTTCGGAGAGGTTTTCGATGTGGTCTGCGATTGCTTCCGGTATCTCTTCACTCTTTTCAACTCTGTTTCCCTCCTCGAGATTTCTCTTAACTTTACTCTACCCGAGCACATAGGCGGTATTATTGTGTTTGCGGTTCTCCTGTTATAGTAGTTTTGAAAAGTCGTCGTAAACTTTTTTCCTGTGACCAATGAATAAGATTATTACCTGTTGGCTTTCATCACTAATTTCGTATATTACTCTATAGTCCCCGACCTTCAATCTCCAAAAGGGAGAGTATCGAAGAGTTTCGCCTTTTCTTGGGGATTCTTCTAGTTCTATAACTTTTTCTCTTACTCTTTTCCTCGTTTCGGAGTCAAGTTTTTCAAGTGCTTTTTTCGCCTTCGGATGCAGTAGGATGATGTACGCCATTCAGGCTTCCTCAAAGGGGACTAGCATCTCTGGTTTCTCTTTTACTTCTCTGCTTCTTTTGGTGAGCATTTCATAGAATTCGCGGGTCTTCACTCTTTCCTCATAAAGGGCGATAATAGTTCTAATAGCCTCACTTCTATCTTTGAAGCGCCCCTCCCTCACCCACTGGTCTATCCGCTCAACAATTTTTTCCGGGAGTTCTAAATGAATTTGGATCATAAAATCATCCATAAACCTACTACTTATAATGATTAATAAATTTGTCTAAAGACATGTTAGATTAGACTAGTGTGAACCCATCTAACATAATGACTTCGCTTATATCTATACTTCAACAATGATAATTTGCAATGAGTCAGACGTGACTACATCAGCTGTTGTCCGAAACTTACCCATTTAGGACATCGCCTAGATGGTGTTTTGGTTTCTGCTTCATAGGGCAGGGCACCTGCTCTATGGCGTGAACCAACCTCTCCGCTCTTGCAGGCGTTTTGTGTGTGTGTCTCCTCCCAACTGGCGGCGATAGAAGCATGATTCAGTTCAGGGTTTGATTTGTGGTTTGGGCTTCTCAGCCTAACGTTTCAGCTTTCGTGTTTGGGGCTGGCTTGGTTCTCACTAGCATCGTCTTTGGATTTGTGCTTATGTTTCTCTCTGTCTTTTGTAGGAAATGGTATTATTTGGTATTAAATCTTTCTACTGTTGCACACCCTTGCGTCGCTTTAAGTTATTTCTTATTGTCCAGATTACGCGAGCGTAAACATTACAAATGCACGGTCAGTTGGTGTCAGGCACTACTGATACAATTATATATACCTTCATCAAGTGATGAATCAACACTTTATGTGAGCTACACTATTCAACTCTTTCTCTACAACGTATATGTATCCTAATTGTCTCTAAATCAGTTTTATATAATATTATATTATTGGCTGGAGTTGTAATTGCTGCCACATTAGTGATGCTGTGTTAATTTATTGAAAACGTAGAATTTAATATCATTTTCTCTTTTTATTCTTTCAACTGGTATGAAGCTTCATTAATTAGCCTTATCTCTTTGTAGAAGTTAGGGACATTTGTCACCCCTTGCTGTTAATTGGTAGGATGTCCT
>NZ_JBRAKS010000512.1:0-1974 GCF_052745115.1 Candidatus Jordarchaeum sp. | reverse complement strand
TAATTCTACTTGGTGATTTGTCTGCAAGGGTTCATGTTTACTTTTTTTCCAGCCATTTGGCGATGTGCTTGGTAAAGTTTTCAAAATCGGAAAGTCTTGTTTGCAGAAATTCGTAGACTAGATTTAGGTTTATGGATGCGTAGTCGTGGACTAGGAGGTTTCTGAAGCCTATCATTGAGGAGATTGTTTCTGCGAAGGTTTTTGGGATGATTTTTGCTTCGGCTAGGATGTATGGGATGTCCCTGTAGCGTTCTGGTCTTTGGAGCTGTAAAGAAGAGATTATTTCGTTGCCGATGTCTATGATGCATTCGATAGCCACTTGGAGGTATCTTTCGGCGGCTCCGCTTATTTTGAAGTCGCTGGTAAAATCTTTAATGGTGCTTGCTTGTATTTCTTTCAGAAATCTTTGATATTGCCTTAGTTTGCTTAGCTTGGTTGTGATTAAGATTTTTTCTACGCTAGAACCTGTTTCATCAAACATTCGTCATACCTCGCCAAGGCTCTGCTGAAATCTAAATATTCGCTTTGAGCTCTCGCCTCAAATGTTATCCTTGCTTCTTCATTTCGTGAATAAATGATTTTGCCGTGCTTTATCACTTGATGTTTAAGCAGGGGCGGAGCTGTGTTGAGGATTATTAAATCTACGTTATTTCCTAATATCTCAGAAAGTTTGTTCACCAGGTGTAAGTAGTATTCAAGTAGCGTTTTGAGGGGTTCGGAAAGTAGAACGGCTATGTCAATATCGCTCTGAGGGGTTTGAATCTTTTTTGCCTGTGAGCCGAAAAGGTAGGCAACTAAAACTCTTTTTTCGTTTCTGAAGAAGGTTATCAGATCTTCTGGAATTTCTTTTTGCACATTCTTCACTTTTTACAACAAGTTTGCTGAACTTGTCTATATCTATGTTTAAGGATTGCTCGAAATTTTAGTGAGCCAGTTTTAGGGTTTGCCTGTCTGACCTTGGTATCTGTAACGATTCTGCTCATCGCATCATCTTCTAAATTGTATATGCAGGAGGATTTATAAAAATTCTAAATCAACCTTTTAAGAATCGTATAAGAAGTCGTGTTTTATGAAGGTGAGGTTTAGGTTATCCAGCAGGGGTTTTGTAGAGTTCCGCTGGTGAGGTTGTTGAAGATGCAGCTTTGGTCCGTGGTTAACGAGGCCGTTGAGGGGTGGCTGCTATGAACCTGGCTCCTCCAGCTACCAGTGCTCTATCTAAAACTTGGATGATTGGATGCTTTCCGTTAGAGAAGCGGTTGCTGTATCAATTCTTACTCGTAGGGATGGGGTCTATTACTTCTAGGTCTTCGATTTTTTTGAAGACCTCGTCGTGGGTGGCTATTCTTTTGGTGTTTGTGACTTTCATTGTCGCGAGGATTACGCTGTCTCTGCCGCCGACTCCAATTTTGGTGTATTTCATGAGTTGTTCAAATGCAAGCTCGGCTATGTCGAGGTCTAGGTTGATGAATGTCAATGTAGCTAGATTTTGTATGGTGGAAAGTTTTCTTCTGAAATTTTCTTTTGGTAAATGGCGGAGATAATGCGCAACTTCCATTAGTGTTACGACGTTTAGAACAACGCCCTCATGGATAGCAGTTCTGATTGGTTTTGTTACGTGTTTGTGTTCTGGTAAGCGTTGGTCAAACCAGTAGATCCAGTAGTTAGTGTCCACGTAGATCATTGTTTTTCCCAGATTTTCTTCAGTTCTAATGGGTTGATCTTAGGGATTGGGGAATCCTCTTTGATGCATCCTTCCATTTCGTGAATGAATTCTTCGGGGGTTACCGGTCTCATTATAAGTATTTTCCCCTCTTCTAGTGCCAGTTTGACTTTGGCGCCTTCACGTAATCGTAATTCTTGACGTAAATGGGCTGGGATGACGATCCTACCCTTCTTGTCTACAACGGCTTCTTCAACCATATTCCCACCAATAATCCCACTATATCTTGATATTTAAACATTGTCATGATCGCC
>NZ_JBRAKS010000511.1:0-1991 GCF_052745115.1 Candidatus Jordarchaeum sp. | reverse complement strand
CGGTGTCCTAAAGGGGTAAGTTTCGGACAACGGTCTACCAATTCTTGAAGGGATCGCAAGGCATGAGGAGTGGTTGAAAGTGCAGTTTCATAATATAATCTTTTAAGATAGCTGATAAAACCTTGAGGTGCATTCTTTGCAGCATTGGGTATCATAAATAGGCCCAAAGAAATTCGCCAGGCAAGGAAAGGAATAGTTCCTCCTGCGTGTGAAAAAATAAAACGAACTTCTGGATTGCGTTCCAGGGTGCCGCTGTAAATCAGATTTGTTATTGCACGGGTAGTGTCAAAAGTAAACTCGTACAAAGAGTAGGGTACATCGAGACCGATAGCATTACCGCCGGCTGGATCCGTGGGGTGAACAAAGACAACTGCTTTTCTGCGATTGAGTTCCTCAAAAACTGTTTCAAACAGCGGGTCACCTAAATACCGTCCGCCAAAGTTGGTCATCAATACTACACCATCGAGGCCCAGTGTATCCATTGCGTAGTCTATTTCGTCAAGAGTCGCTTCTAAATCTGGCAATGGCAAGGTTGCGAAAGCCCCGAGACGCTGGGGATTATCACGCACCAACTTTGCAGAGATCTCATTGCATTGCCTTGCCAAGCCGCGGGCAAATGCAGGATCGCCAAAATAGACGCCGGGTGAAGACATTGAAGTGATCGCTGCGCTTATGCCATTACGGTCCATTACCTGAAGCATCTCGGTTTCGGACCATTGGGGAAAAGTCACTCCTGATGTTTTAGTGATACCCAGGCTATTCAGGGATTTAACATAATCACGAGGAACCATGTGGTGATGGACATCAATGCGATAAGGTTCAGTGGTCATTTTAATCCCCTTTTAAGCATATTACTCCTTCATTTAAGGCAAGTGGAGACCTTTTCAATAAATGCGAATTTTTCAAATTGATATAATCGATTCGGATTAAAGTGGATATAATCTTTTCGGATTAAAAACACCTCCTGAAAAAAATAAGGTAGAAGAGAAAATCGATTAAAGCAACTTACTCTCTTATCATTTTAGTGCCGCACTTGGGGCAGCTTACATTAGTGCAGGGAACTCCCGCCTGGTGAGGTACCTTGTTTCCACAACTGGGACAAACACAATTTCCTCCAGGACCCGCAGCGTAGGGACCTCCCATTCTACCTCTACCAGCACCTCCTGCTCTACCTCTGCCTCTGCCTCTACCACTCATAGTTTCATCTCCTCTAAATTTTATTTTTTTAATAACATATGGTTACCATTCAATATTATTTTTCGCTTGATAAATATTTTTTTAGGGGCCCCTCTCCTCCGTATTTTTCGAACCATCCATTATTTGCCTTGTTTTTACAGTCCACAGTTTTAATGTAGGGTTTAATGTCAAGTAGGGGAGTCTCGTCCAGTGCATCTATACAAGTTGTGTGGATTATATTATCAACTATTTTTTTGATACGCACAATGCTTAGACCTATCGGATTTGGTCTAAAAGGGGATCTACTAGCAAACACGCCAACACTTTTCCCGCCACACCACGGGGGAAATGCACTCAAAGATTCACTGCTTCCCGCTCTGTGCAAACAGAAAATGACGTAAATGTAGTTGAAATGTTCGAGTTCCTTTAGTCCTTCTTTATACTTGGGGTCAAGTATAATCTTGAATTCTCCCTCCTCACTTTCTACAGGTTGAAAAGGTCCCCTATCGATGTAAGGCGTTCTAATTACTCCGATTGGCTTGAAATTAAAACTCAACCATTATCCTCCGTTAATTTTGTATGCAGGGCTCTTTGGTTGGATTAAAAATTCTTAAGCATAAGAACTATTATAGATTATTAAACTCTATGGCAAACGAAATGGGTTAATTTATTTAAAAAAATAAATAAAAGTGAAAATTGGATTTTTGAATGATTGCATATTGTATGTTTTTTAGTGTATTGCTCTTTCCTGGTCTTTCCAGTAGGGTTCACAACAGTAGAAAGATTTAATGATAAATAATACCATTCTTGGACTT
>NZ_JBRAKS010000510.1:0-2001 GCF_052745115.1 Candidatus Jordarchaeum sp. | reverse complement strand
GGGTTCATTCCCCATGCAAAGAACCCTGTGAATGTTCCCTTATACATTTCATCAAAGAGGTTTAACCAAGAGGCATCCTGTGTAGGATCAAGTTTTGGTAGCCAAGAATATCCAAAATCATTCTCCTTGGTGGCCTTCTCCCCAAACATCGATTTTAAGAAACTGACCACATATTTTGGTCTGTGCCTCCACCAGTTTACACTTCTTGGATCTTTTGTAGATGGAGTTGTCTTGTTGTAATCAGTAAGGGTTGGCCACTGGGATCTTGGTGTAGGTAAATAACCAGGAAGTATGTGGAAGAGCAATGCATTGTCAGTTGAACCTTGAACATTGGATTCACCTCTTAGTGCATTTACACCACCTCCTGCAATACCCATGTTGCCCAAGAGAGATTGAATTATTGACATAGCCCTAATATTTTGAACACCAACCGTGTGCTGGGTCCATCCCATAGCATATAGGACGGTTCCAGCTTTATCAGGGGTGCCAGTTGAACTATAAGTCTTATAGACCTTTTCAAGATCTGCTGTCGGTGTGCCAGTAATCTGAGAAACCTTCTCAAGTGTGTACCGTGAGTAATGTTTTTTCAGGAGTTGAAAGACACAGCGTGGATCCTGAAGAGTCATATCTTTCTTTGGGATTCCTTTTTCATCCTTTTCCAATGCCCAGGTGGATTTATCATAGGCCCTCTTATTTGGGTCATATCCAGAGAAGAGACCATCATCGAAATTATATTTTGGATTTACAATAAATGGGGCATTTGTATAATTCTTGACATAGAATTCATCATAGAGGTTGTTATCAAGAATGTATTTTATCATCCCCCCTAAAAAGGCAATATCTGTTCCTGAACGGAGCCGAACAAAGATATCAGCCTTCGTAGAGGTTCTGGTAAACCTCGGGTCAACATGGATGAAGATTGCTCCTTTATCCTTTGCCGCCTGAATCCACTTAAATGAAACCGGATGGTTCTCAGCAACATTACCACCCATGTTTAGTATCACATCAGCATTTCTAAAATCTATGTAGTGATTGGTCATTGCGCCACGTCCAAACGACTCTGCCAGAGCCGCAACCGTTGCGCTGTGTCAGATACGGGCCTGATGTTCAATATAGATAACCCCGAGGGCACGAAGGAATTTTTGATATAGCCAGCATTCCTCATTATCCATTGCCGCACTTCCAACAGAGGCAATTCCATTTGTTCGATTGACCACCTGCCCCTGAGTATTCTTCTCCATAAAACTCGCATCACGACTCTTTTTGATGTTGGCTGCGATTTTCTCGAGTGCCCATTCCCAGCTTACTTCTTTCCACGAAGTGCTGTAAGGAGCACGATATCGAACCTTTTGGAGGCGATTGGGATTGTTTGCAATCTGGTAACTTGCCGCACCTTTTGCACAAAGAGCTCCTTCATTGATTGGATGATCAGGATCTCCTTCAGCATTAATTACCTTCCCTTTGGCATCCGTATGGATAATTAGTCCACATCCGACAGAACAGTAGCAACAAATTGATGTGGTCTCTTTTGCCCCCTTGATTCTAAGTTCTTGGGCGTAGGACTCAATCGGTGTAAGATCAAATCCTAACCCACCAATAATAGTCCCTGCTGTGGTAACTCCAGAAATCTTTAAAAAATCCCTTCTTGTGATTTTCATAATAAATAGCTCACCTTCCTTTCTTTTGATTAATTGATTAAAAAGAAATTTCTTCCTTCACCCCCCTTCTATCTGTTTTAAAAATTTTTTGAACAAAAAAGTTAGAGAAAAAACTTAGTGAAATATAACACAAACCTTTTTTTTGTCAAGTAAAAACTTGGAGATGTCAGAATCACCATTTTGTCTTTAGATTAAGGTAGTGTTTTAATTCACCTCCTATTTCTTTAGTTTGCACCTTTTTTGAAAATAGAAAGCTTTTACCCTTTTATTTGGATGAAAAGATGGCAATCAATTTAATCGCAAATAAAGGAGGTAAGAGCTTACATGAATTCATTACAACTTC
>NZ_JBRAKS010000509.1:0-2036 GCF_052745115.1 Candidatus Jordarchaeum sp. | reverse complement strand
CTTATGGGGCGACCTTTTCAACCCTCGTCAGAAGCTTGCGCTTATCACTTTCGTTAATAAGGTTCGCCAGGCACGCGAAAAGATGCTGGCCGAAGGAATTGAGGAAGAGTATGCAGAGGCGTTGGTGAATTATCTGGCATTTGGAATAAATAGATTAGCAACATATTTGGTTGTATTAACTCGATGGAGACCTGATGTTCTCTCTTTTGAAAGAGCATTTGATAGACAAGCTTTGCCAATGGTTTGGGATTATGGAGAAGCAAATCCTTTTAGTGCAGCAAGGGGTTGTTGGGATTTAGAGCCAATGTTAGAAACTATAAATAACTGCACCCAAATCCCAACAAATAATGACCAATGTTCTAAAAATATTACAAAAAGTTCAGACAAAACATGTTCGATATGGCAATTTGATAAAAAAACAATTCCTGTACAAGTCTCCCAATCCTCCGCCACCTCCCTCCCCTACCCCGACAACTTCTTTGATGCGGTCATCACAGACCCGCCCTATTATGACAATGTGCCTTATTCATATCTATCTGATTTCTTCTATGTCTGGCTCAAGCGAACAATTGGCGAGCTTTATCCCGAACTTTTCACCACGCCCTTAACACCAAAAACCGGAGAAATTGTGGCATACTCTCATGGTGAAGGGGGCTTTGAAGGCGGGAAGAAGTTCTTTGAAGAAATGATCGCAAAAGCCTTCAGAGAAATTTACCGTGTATTAAAACCTGAAGGCATTGCCTGTATCGTCTTTGCCCATAAATCAACGGAGGCATGGGAAACTATAATCAACGCACTTTTAAACTCAGGGCTTTACCTCACAGCAAGCTGGCCTGTGCATACTGAGATGAAAGCCCGCCTCAGGGCAAAGGAATCAGCTACCCTCGCCTCCTCCATCTACATGGTCTGCCGCAAGCGAACAGAAAGCAAAACAGCTTACTTCAATGAAATTAAGCCATTGATTGAGCAAAGGATTAAAGAAAAGCTCGACCAGTTCTGGAACGAGGGCATAGGGGGAAGCGATTTCTTCATATCAGCCATAGGCCCTGCTATGGAGGTATTTGGAAAATACGAAAGCGTTGAGAAGCTCTCAGGAGAAAAGATATCCGCAAAGGAACTGCTTGAGTTCATCCGAAAAAGCGTGGGCGAATATGCGCTTACTAAAATCCTCAAAAGCCCCCAGCTTGGCGGCATAGACGAAGAGAGCAGGTTCTACCTCCTCTGGCGCTGGACTTACAACTCAGCAAAGGTTCACTTTGACGATGCTAGAAAGCTTTCTCAGGCTGTCGGGATAGAAATCACCGAGCAGTGGGGAAGCGGCTTTATCAAGAAAGAAAAGGAGTTCATCTCTGTTCTTGATGCCCGAAATCGAGGAAAGAAGTTTCTAGAAAAGGAAAAGTTCAACACCATGATCGATGTCCTCCACGCCAGTCTGCTCTACTGGGAGCAGAACAACAGAAAAGCGATTTCTGAGCTCCTCGAAACTACCGGTAATCTGAAAAGCAGCGCCTTCTGGCAGGTGGCTCAGGCAATCTCGGATGTCCTGCCGGATGGAGATAAGGAGAAGCAGATGCTCCAGGGCTTTTTGTATGGGAAGGAAAGTTATGGTATGATTAATATTAAGACAGAGAAGTATCAACAAACACTATTTAATGAGAAACAGACATGATCCGCCGAGTGCAGGTTCTTCATTACCTAGCTCTTAAATATATAGATATAAAACTTTTAAATTTTCACATTCTTGTTGGACCAAATGCAAGTGGAAAGAGCACCTTTCTTGATGTTATTAACCTAATCAAAGATATTCTCAATGAAAATCCCCATAATGCAGTAGAAAAGAGGGCATCTCGCTTTGATGAGCTTTTATGGAACCAGCAAGGCAGTAGGTTTGAAATCGCTATCGAACTTGGTATTCCGGAAGATATTAAAGAAAAGTTAAAGGATAAGGTTTTTTCCTTAGTGCGGTATGAGATATCCCTTCGAGATTTCTTTAATCAATGTCTCCCAAGGCCCCTTGGGCAACATAACTGGCCGCT
>NZ_JBRAKS010000508.1:0-2042 GCF_052745115.1 Candidatus Jordarchaeum sp. | reverse complement strand
TAAACTGACAATTAACAGAATAGAAAAACAGTTAATAAAGCGGGGATACTGTTTAAGTGAGAGGTAGTCTTCAGCCTCTAAATCCCGTAACGATGAGGCGTCTGTGCCCCTGTTGTGGAAGCTTTCCTGAGTCAACTTGCACGGTATGCTATGTGCGCATTTGTACTTTCTATGCGAAAATGTGTGTTTACGGAAAAACCTATATACAATTATTATCTCATTATTCATGGGTGCCGTGGGAAACGATTTTTTAATCCTCTTTTCATCCTAATCCCCCTCGCATTGGTCCGAGGACAATTTTCTGCTGTCCTGCTCCACGAGAATGAAATTACCACGGCATCCACCCCTCCCTTTTCCAAGGATTAAAAGGTGATAATGAACCTTTTTGAAGAGAGTCGAAAAGTGTGATAGGGTTCCGCCCTTTGGGGCAATTTCAAATGTTGCCATTAAATCTTGAGTAAATCCTTCGCTCTGAACGTGTATTTGTGTGTTAAGTTTATAGCGTAGGCGGCTGGAAAGACGTTTTTGCAGTCCTCGGTTGGCCCATAAAGTACGAAATCCAGGCCCAAAATCACAGGCATTACATTGGATGCAATGACAGTCGACTTGTGCATATTTGCAATGGGCTCACCTTTTTGAAGCAAAACTATACTGTACTAAGTAGGCACAAAAACAGCACGGTATAGTAGAAATAACTATTACCTTACTTTTTTCAATCGTATTCTGTCCAGCATTATTCATCACTTTCTTAGAAACTATTTTCGGTTAATTATTTCCTTTTCTGCTTCGGGGTTTCGGATTATTTTCAGGATGCAGCGTAGTAGTGGGCTGGGTTCACCCTTCCCTAACTCGGCTGCAAGCTTTCGAAACACCTCTCCACTGGAGTCTGCTAGGTTGGAGAGCACTTGGGTGACTATTTCAGATTCGGGGTAATGGTTGCCATGCTCTCTGGCCACCGAGATCAAAACATCTGCGGCCCGCTCCACGTTCTTAATCTCTCTTCTGCTTAGTTCGTCCAAGCCGATTACTCTTTTTTGTCTAGCCTCTTCGCTGGTTCTACCAAGGGTTTCCTCAATTAGGGATAATATGTCCTTCTCGGACCATTCTTCATCGGGAGCATCTCTTTCACTCATCGCCTAACCACTTTATCCACTCACTCTCTACATTATTATTAATTTTCGTGTTATTTATCGCTTTCCACCAAACTTAATCCGCTTCAAAACCCAAGGGGGGGTCCGGTGCGAAAATGGTCTCTCAAATCCCAGTATCCAATGGAGCAAAACACTCGTTTTGAAAAATTGATTGCTCGCAGGTAATAAGATAGGAGAACGCTGAAAGCTGTGGAGTGTTCCCGGCGAGCCAGTCCATTCACTTCTATCTGGGAGGAGCTCTGTGAGTAAAAGTGGATATTCGTTTCCCTTCAACCCGGTTCCGATGCAATAATGTTCGGAAGATTTTTTGGGTAAGTTTTTTGTCTCTTTATGAGCGCTTATTTTTAGGGATAAGATATGAAAACAACTTCACGTTCAAGGGATAGCCACAACCACCGGTGGTGCGAGCTTCTCCGCTCAGTCTACAGAATGGACAAGTTGTGCCAGTTCTTCGGCTTCCTCCCAAAAAACGTAATCGACGCACACGCCGAACAATACCACCTAGACAGGTACGCTAAGAAAATCCACTTCAGACACTTCATTGAACTCGCAGTTCTCACCCTCATCGGGGAAAAAAAGTGCCACTACGCGAACTCCAATCCACGACCAAGAACAGGAGAACGAAAAGGTTCACAGGCATGGAACCAGTCACCCTCTCCAGCCTGTCCGACTACATAAACAGCCTGGACACCGAAGCCCTCGCCAAGCTCATAAAAACGCTGGTGGAGAAATTCGGAAACCTGTTAACCAGAAGGGAGAAAAAACCATTCAGAATATTCGACACCACGTGGATGACTGTGACCCGCGGACAGTTCCCTCAAGCCGTACCCAGCGGTGGAGTCTTTCTATGGGTCTGGTAAGTTTTCCGGTGTGTAGAAAGGCTTCCGGTCT
>NZ_JBRAKS010000507.1:0-2080 GCF_052745115.1 Candidatus Jordarchaeum sp. | reverse complement strand
AATAATGGTGGGAAAACAACGATTTAAAGCTTAGCAAGAATATTATGTCAGAATCGCTTTTCCTCCACTTTTTTCTTCCCTTTTTCTTCCTCTTTCTGCTTTTTACTGTTAAGCTCTACGGTTTCCGGGTTTAAGAGAAAACGTTTCCCGTCTTTAATGAAAAATCTGCTCCTTATATTATTCAGAATGCCCCTAAATTCTTGAACTTTTTTACTTTTGGCACTTTTTGTTTGAAGTTCACGAAGTATATTGGATATGGTTTCTGAAACAAGATACTTTACGTTATTCGTGGTGAGCCTGTTCTGAGGGGCTACGCCTATGACATTACCGATCCAAAGATAACTCCTTTTTCCTTTCTTCTGTAGCCCTAAGCCTGTCAAACTTTACTCTCCTCTCTTTCAAGGAGAAGATCAAGCGTACAATTTCGTCAATTTCATCCTGAGCCCTCACCTGGCTAATAAGAAATGTTTTGGGATCATCTATAGAGATTTTATTCTCTTCGGCAGTCTTCTGTAGCACAGCTTCTCCAATAATCCTCAGTGATGTTATCATTCAATCACCTCAAACATGCCAAACCCCTGAGAGTTTTTATTCCCCAAACCTGTTTCATAAACAGTTCTCATAAGATCTTTACTCCCCTTAAGTAAAAATTTTCCTACCCATCCCTTAATAACGGTACCCCTATAGAGAACTATGACCTCTTTCACTCTAATAGGCTCAACCTCTATACTTCCCTCAGCCCTCTCTCCCTTCAGGATGCTGTGCTTTTTTTGGGCATTTTCGCATAGGAGATTTGAGAACTCCAACTCTTTCGGAGAGAAATAGTAGGTTTTCTTTTGATTCTCCGAATTGTAAAGAGTGCTATAGATAGTTATTGGAGACAGTGTCCTTATATAAGTCTCTTCTTTAAACTCAGGAGGTTTAGAAAAGGATACACTGGTGGCTAAAAGGTTGGTGTCGCCCAGAGTGACGTTGCCTCTCTGAACCAGTGTCGTCGCTAACTCTCTAATAAACCTCTCAACCGGGGAAGATACATAAAGTCTTACCGATCCTTCAAAAACAATGCTCCCATTACTTATTTGCGGCTTACCAATAATTCTAGAAAATGTAAATAACTTAAATGTCCTCTTTCCATGAATAAATCCCTTATCGTGGAGAAAGTCGGCTAACTCCCTCGAAATATTGCTATAAATCATACTTTGAACAAGATGATTATAATGTAAGGGTAAAGATACATACCCTGACCCATTTCCCTCAAACTCAAAACAAACATGCATAGATTATTAGCTGCAAAGAAAATAATAAAGGTTATTGAATAACACCTTTATACCACATTCCCCAAATGAGTTCAAAAACCCCTCAAAGGATAAGTATCAAACTAAAATTTCAAATTTTCAAACAAATACAAAATAATAACTAAAAAATAATACGTGATATTTACATTTTTCTAGACCACAATAAACTATGGGAACAAAAAGGCAAACCCGTTGACCCTCCACACAATAAACAAAAATAAGGGTTGACAACAAAAAACACAAAACCAAGCCATAAAAACCCCAAAAAACCAAAACAAAGGGGGTTAGAGCATACCTATAATGGCTTAAAACCAGGACAGGTGTTCTACCACTAGAACTACCTTCTCAGTTTAGAGTATATCTATAATGGTTTACTACTAATATGTTGTTCAGTAGCAGGAGGCTCTTACTCAATTCAAAAAAATAGTCAAAAAAGTAGCTTTTCCAAGAATCGATTCCCATTATCTTTACGCCTTGATCACAGAGCCAAATCGTTGACTCCCGCCCCATACCACATCCCTTGTTTAGATAATCCGTAGTGCCCCAGTACTTGTCCACGCCGGTCATAATTAGAACAATATCGAAGGGTTTAATATTATAGTTAATCTTTTTCAAAGTTGCCTTAACATCATCCACAGTAACCACAGAGCCATCCGGCTTATGCCTCATATCCAGAACCACACCGTCACTAAAACACCACTCCAAAGGAACCTCATCAATAGTTCGAGCCTTTTTACCGTTGTCCGAAACTTACCCATTTAGGACACCGCCTAAATGGTGTTCGG
>NZ_JBRAKS010000506.1:0-2088 GCF_052745115.1 Candidatus Jordarchaeum sp. | reverse complement strand
CTTCAAAGGGGGTTCCTGGTTCTACTCCTCCGTCCGGGTCTCCGACCTCTGGATCATAAACATATTCACAAGCCATACACTTCCATTTCTGCATCACTTTTCCTCCTTCAATTTTAAGTAATCATTTCTCAAAATTCAAAATTATGAATATTTGGTTTTTGAATCACAGATTTATAAAACAAATTTCTAAACTTGAATGAAATTGAAGCGGAACGGTTTAGTTCTCACGGTATTTATAAAAATTAAAAAAATGTAATTTTTGGTTGTTTTCAGTCTATTCTTCTAGGGGTTCGAACATGTCTTTGGGCACTCCGCAAACTGGGCAAACCCAGTCATCTGGAATATCTTCAAAGGGGGTTCCTGGTTCTACTCCTCCGTCCGGGTCTCCGACCTCTGGATCGTAAATATATCCGCAGGATGTGCATACCCATTTCTGCATCCCTTTATTCCTCCTTTAAATTTTAGCTAATCACTTTGTAAAAATCTACTTATTTCTTTATATCATTTATCCCCAGAAAAAGTCTGTTCACCTTTATTTTAGTTTGTTAGTTTCATAAATATTGAGTTGCATCCTTTCTTTATAGCTATCAATTCGTTTTCGATACGTTTTTGGATATCCATGCCATCGGCAAGAATGTTCGCATCTGGCTTAACAACATCGAGAAGAATAGTTGATATTGCTGTAATGTCGGAGCACTTTCTCACAATTCGCACATCTTTATATTTGGTTTGAAGATAGTCACCTACTTCTTTTATTGCACAATCTCCTACAATAACTATTGGCTCTGGCAAGTTCTCTAAATCGCTTTTTTGAAATCCTTTGCCAGCAACTACGCTGAAGTTGCCTTTACCATTGGCATCAAAGAGGAACATGTCTAGCATAGATTCTACCTGTCCAAGGCAGCCTTCCCTACAGGCCATTTTTTTTCCGGCAACTATTTTAATATTTAATTCCGGTGGGTAGATTCTTTCCTTTGCATATGGTACTCTTTCCCTAAATTGGTGAACGTCTCCAATGATTTCTATCTCTTCTAGATTACCGCATCCAAGACCCATGTCAGTTGCTATTGTTAGATGTTTAATTTCACTTCGTTCATATCCTAATACTTTGGCCCCAACGGTGTCTACCGCAACGATGTCTCTGCCTCCAATTAAGATGTCATATTTTTTTATCAAATCTTTTTTGCGTCTAGGTGCGACTGGGCCTTCTCCAACTGCATACTCCCCATCAATTATGGTAAAATCCGGTTTAATGATTTTCAGCATACTGGCTAATTTAGCATGCAGTCCATAGTGGTGCTCTACCTGTTTTGATGCGTCACTTATTAGCCCATGCTGATTTTTAACACCAAGGGTAACTATAGTTATATCATGGGTTTTCAGCTTTGGCATACTAATGTAGGTATTCTTTCCCTTCTTTTTGACCAGTTCATTAATTATAAGTTCCGGGAATTCCAAATCATATTCTTTTTCACCCGTATCCAAGCTGATTGGAATATGGTTTAATTCGTCTAAAAATACGCACTCTGCCCCTGCAGATTCTACCGCCTCAAACATTCTACTTGCCATAAATGCGTTTCTGCCGAAATCCGCTTGGGTGCAATTCTCCATAACAAATATTTTTCTAAATCCCTCACTTCGCAGTATTTTTATCAAAGAGGCCACAATATCTGGATTGGTATAAGCGTAGTAAATGCTACTCGTGATATTCGGTTTAATGTAGATCTTACCCCTCAAATTTTTTATAATGTTCCTAATTCCAAAGTAATTAAATATCTCTTTTATTGAACTTTCATAGTCTTTATTCCAAATATTTGAAATCACAACCCGAGTTTTTGTCCTACTCCCTTCTCTGCTCCTAGACATCTTCTTCACCTTAGTGAACAAAACTTACCTGCATTTTAAGGATTATTCTATGAGAAAAAATATCAAAATTTTGTGACCTTTCATACCTTTTACCTAATGGAAAATAGTAAATATAAATTTTATATATTATATGGCAATCCTTTAATTTGAAATTTAGAAAAAGTTTCCTTTTTTTAAAATCAATATGGGATTCAAAAATATTTAATACCTAAAACTTGTCTT
>NZ_JBRAKS010000505.1:0-2093 GCF_052745115.1 Candidatus Jordarchaeum sp. | reverse complement strand
AAATTACGTTTAAATTTTGATTCTTTCAAAAACCTTAGTTTTTAGAGAGGACTCAGTAATGGTTTATCCCAAAATATATTTAGTGATAGATAATTGTTTTGCCATAAAACGATGGGTTAAACCTTCAGAATGGATGGATGTAATAAAAAATATAGGATTTTCATACGTAGAAGCGAGCACAGACAATGAGTATGATCCTCTTTTCTCAACACGAGGATATATGGAAGATTGGATAAATGAGGTTTCTATACATCAGAAGGAAAATAATATGCGGGTGGTTAATTTCTATACTGGCTATCAAACATATAGAACTATTGGGCTTGCACACCATGACAGGAGGATAAGAAAAAAATTATTTGAGGGATGGCATAAAAAGCTTATTAGATATGCCTCTAGGATAAAAGCTGGAATAGGGTTTTCATTTTTTGCATTACCTGACAAGGTTCTACAAGATCCAAAGAAGTATAAAGAGACGATGAATATGGTTTTAGTTATTCTTTCGAAGCTAGCGGTGTTTGCATGGGATTATGGGCAAGTGCCTTTAAGTGTAGAGCAAATGTATGCTCCTCATCAACCTCCCTGGACTATTGAGGGTGCAAAGAGGTATCTAAAAGATATGTATAATTTAAGTGGGGTTCCGTCTTATATAACGATTGATGTTGGACATCAGGTTGGGCAGAGGAAATTCAAGAGACCTGATATTGTTAGGATTAAAGAAAACTTGAAGAAATTCAGATCCGGAGAATGGGTTGAAAATTTGTGGCTAGGCCCTCAATCTGCTTATGAATTATTTTTCAATGCTTTAAAATGTTCTGAATCTGAAGAAGAAGATTTTGTTCTCAGGATACAGGACGAGATGGATCGTTGTCCATATTTTTTTGCTGATGAAATTGATGGAGATACTTACAAATGGCTTGAAGAGCTCGGGTGTTATTCTCCTATAATTCATATGCAACAGACGGATGGCATTACGTCTAACCATGCCCCATTTACCAAGAAAAATAACATAAAAGGAATTATCAAGGGCGATAAATTACTCAAAGCAATTGCTAAATCATACGAAAAAGATTCAGAGGAGGGAATGCCTCCAAAATCTAATGAAGTCTATCTCACATTCGAGATATTTTCGTCAAATACGGATATAAACTATAATACAATCCAGAGAATGAAAGAGACACTTTATTACTGGCGTCAGTTTGTCCCATATGATGGTCTAACCCTTAATAGATTGATTTAACAATTAATACAAACATATTACAGGATATTCAGGCTGTCGATTTAACTTCAATTTATAACGAATATACTTAATTAAAAAAAACATAGTGTGGTAAATTGAGGGAAACCTCTGGGAGGGGAGATAATGCGATCCTTCATAGTTCCAAACCGCAAGCAGAAGTTACTCCTCACGGAAGTAGATTTAGAGAGTGTTGCGCCTCTTGGGAGTGCTCTTCGATACATCGATGAGCTTGTTGAGACATTAGACACTAGCGAGATAGAAAAGAGCTATGATTTTGAATCTGATCAGGGGAGGAATCCGATTCATCCCAAGACGTTCATCAAGATAGGGCTTTATGCGCTGCACAACTGCAGGTTTTCCTTACGGAAGATGGAATACGATATAGAGAATCATTTAGGGTACAAATGGCTTACTGGGGACAGGGGGATAGATCATTCGACCATTGGGAAGTTTTTTGCAAGGTACATGGATGAGATTGTGGAGTTATTCACGCAAGTGGTGATGATCTGTGCGGAGCGGGGTCTTATTGATTTTGATATTTTGGCTATTGATAGTGTAAAGCTTCGGGCGAATGCTTCGTATAAGCGTAGTAAGACGCTTAAGGGTATCGGGGAGGAGGAGCGAAGGATAAGGGGGCGGTTGAGGGAACTCATTGAGGCTGCCACTGGGGATAGTTTGATGCAGGAAGAAGAGGGTAAGACATTGGCGGGGCGTCTTAAACGCCTTAAGGAAGCCAAGGAAGTATTAAAGAGGAGGATTGAGGTAAAAACCAAGGGTAAAGGTCTGAATGGCAAGTGAATTCCGTATAGGGAGGGAAAAGGAATTTCCCAGACTTACTGCTGAGTGTACCACTACA
>NZ_JBRAKS010000504.1:0-2120 GCF_052745115.1 Candidatus Jordarchaeum sp. | reverse complement strand
AACCGAACACCATTTAGGCGGTGTCCTAAATGGGTAAGTTTCGGACAACGGTTTAGCCGAGTAAACAAAATAATTGCAAAAAAGGTTGCAAAATTATTTTATTATTTGAAAAATTCTTTCAGCTTGCTTTGAATATTTTTAGCTCTAACAACGGCTCTGATTACATACCATTCATGTTCATCTGCAATTTGTTCTTTTTCGAGAAATATTTTAACATTTTCATATATTGCTTTTAATTGGCGGACTACTGACTCCTCGTTTGGTTTCTCACCCTGAAGCTTTATTCCTCCTTCCCAGAAGCCCTCAGCAAAATACCAGTCTTTAAACCACGTGAATCCCAACCCAAATAGCTTGTAACCAAGACGACTAACCGGTGGTGGCAAACCAGCTCCTAGCTGTCTTCTGGTTTCTTCATCATCATAGTATTCAACGAAAATACTTTCCCCCTCATTGAGCGCTTGAGAAAAGAGTAACAACAGTTTGTCCTCTAAGAAGGAATTAAAATATTCTACTATTTCTCTTCCAAGATTTACATTTTTTTTAATATCGTAGAATTCCACCCAAGCTGTATGATAAGGTGGTCTACCATAAAAAACCTTGATATCTATGAGTCGATCTTCATGCTCATCTCTTTTTAAATATACATCTAAATTTACTTCTTCCCGAAATCTGCCCTTCGAAATCTTTTTAGAATAAACAATGAAACCGTTAATTACAATACCATTAGCTAAAGCTTCAACTACTTCTTTCAACATTGTGGCTTACCATAAAATGGTGAATTAATAGAAAATTTAAAAGAATTTGGGAGATTTTTAGGTCGGTTTGTAGCCGAACTTTTCTCTGAATACTTCATAAATTTCTTCGGGCTTTTCCAGTACATGTACGTCTTCCATTTTACGTAGTTTTCTTACATGTTCCACGTCTTCTTCTCTTATCCTCAAATTTAAGTCCCGCCCATCAGGAAGCTTTGTGACTACGGTGCCCACTTCATAATCGGAAGGCATTATGTAGACCGGAACATAGGCTTTCAAACTCATAACTGCTGCGTTAGAGAGCAGGCTGTCTGCTAATCCCATAGCAATCTTAGCCACCGTGTTCGATGTTGCCGGAGCGATTAGTAAAAATTCGAATTTTCCCATCTGCAACATACCAGCTAGAAAAGGTGAATTGGAATTTGTTTCAACCCAAACCTTATCAAAAATCTCTACTATGTCTTTACTTAACTTGTACCATTTCAAGACTTGATCTCCAGCCTTAGAAACGTAGACTCTAATGTCCACCACATCTTCAAAATCATCTTTTACCTTCTTCATAACCTCAAAGGTTTCAATTAATCTATCTCCACTTCCCGTAATTCCCCAAGCTATTTTTGGTATCTTCTTTTTTTCCGGTTTTTTTTCAACCATAATTTCCCCTCCACACATAGTATGCATTAACCTTTTTTACTTTTTATTTACTTCATTTTTCTCTAAAAACTTGGCAAACTTTTTTACGGTTTTTCTCAAGCTTCTGAATCCTTCTTCATCTTGTTTAACTCCTTCTAGAGTGTCTTTTGACCAAAATGTTGCCCCCAAGTTTGCTCCAAAGGAACCCCCGCTAATTGGTATGACTCCATTTAAAACGTAAAACGTGATAATTTGCTGTATTGCCAGTTCCTGTCCCCCCATTCTGTCACCGCCGACTGCAATAGCCATACCCGCTTTGTACTGTAAGACGTTGATGTCTGCTGCGAATAAGGCTCTACACCTGTCCATAATTGCTTTTGTTTGTGCACTTATTGCACCGTTATATACTGGTGTAGCGATTATGATTCCCTGTGCATCCCTGAGCAGTGGATAAAGCTCAAACATGTCATCTTTGAAGCGACATTCCTTATTTTTAATGCAGTAGTCGCAGTGCTTACAGGGACCGATGTTTTTTCCTCTCACGCTGAAAAATGTGGTTTTGAAGCCTATCTCTTCCAGCATTTTCAAAGCTTCTTTTAAAACGTATTCAGTTGCCTTTTTCCTCGGACTTCCGGAAATGCCAAGTATCAATTTCACTCCTCGTTAGTCATATGAATCCTTAAGATTTATTAATATTCTCACTTAAATTATGGATTCCAAATCCTTGCTGAAAAC
>NZ_JBRAKS010000503.1:0-2122 GCF_052745115.1 Candidatus Jordarchaeum sp. | reverse complement strand
TCTGTTATATGACGCAAAACATGCTCTTCAGCAAAAATTCCAAACCACTGCCTCCAGGGCCTTTGCGACAATTTGCTATGCGGGCTCCAACGCCCAATTTGTCTAGCCGTCAGGAGGGGCGAAGACCAGTTTTTTAACACGGAGGTCAAGAGCCCCAAAATAAAAGTGGCCTTCCACCCAGCGTCCACAACACCATTAATGGGCGAGGGAACAAAAAAAGGTTTTTTATAATTTGTCTAAAAAGCGAAGCTTATGTAGGTTTTTTAAAAAAATTTTTAAAAAATTCAATGGAAGAGGAGGTTTTAACTTTGTTTGGTAATAGCAATACGCAATATGTTGTTAACATGTTGTTGGGATTAGACCTCACTTTTATTATAATCGCGGCTGTACCCCTGCTTGTGCATATGATGGCTTTTTCCTCGTATTCTATACCTTTAAATATGGTGAGCTATTTCCACTATGGATTGGTAATAAGAGATGTGATAGTCTATCCGATTGGTACGCAGTTTTTTCTGCTACTTATGTTTCTTTTCCTAGTCTTTATTACTTCTGCTATTGTTTTATCTTGGATTCTATCCTTTTTCGTTTCGCTGGGCAGGGTAAGGGGGTACAAACAATTTTCGGAGGACTGGAGGAGCATTAAATATTCGTTTGCCGAAGCTCCTAAAAAACTTAGACTGCTAGTATATCTCATTGCAGTGATTGTTATAGTGCTGTATCTAGTCATAGTACTGGTCTCCTATTTCACTTTTCATGTATCATTTTTTGGGAACATAACTCTGTATCGCATTTACTTTATCTTCTTGGTGCTTTTTTTAACTGGATACGGTCCAATTATCAGCTTAAATATGGTTTTATTTAGAAAAATATTAAGTGCCTTTAAAACGGGTTAAAAAATAAGTGGTCGAGTTGATAATTTTCATTATTGAGGAGGATGATAGAAACTGGTGTGTAAGGTGTAAAACATGACATTGAACTTTTGGACTCCTTTTGTTTAGTTTTTTACTAATGGATAATGGTTTTGCTTTGGTTAAGAAAAAAGTCTAGGAGGGCTGAAAATTTTGGTTAAGAGAAAATACACGATTGATGAGTTGGGCCAATCTGTGTGTTTTGCGGGTGTGGCTATGTTTGGCGGCTTTCTCAGTTACTTTTACTACTTGTTTTCGTCGGGTATCAGCGGGTTATCAGGTTTCATATCCGTGTTATATCTTATCCCTTTTGATGTGGGTTTGAATCCTAGCAGTTTAGTTATTTTCGCAAGTGACTTTCCCAAAATTTCTTACGTGTTGAATTCTCTATTGAATGGTTCATTTCTCCTCGTCTTTCTTCCTTTCATTTTTGCTTTTATGATATCGGCGGTTGGCGCTCTTATCTGGAAGAAAAAAGGTGAGGTTAGAGTGCTTGGATACCTCTTGATACCTCTCGTTGTTCTAGCTATCCTGAGTTTCATCATCACTTTCACACCGGTAACACTAATAGTTATTACAGGAGCAATGCTCCTAATTGGACTATCAGTATATGTTATTTTATACGCCACTTGGATAATCCTAGGACCCAGAGATGGAAAGGAGAGGTCTACGCAGAAATCGTAATATTTAGTTTAGAAGAATATTGGCAACATGCTCCTATTATTTAATTGACTTGTTTATATTTCTATTCTATTTTTTTACTTTTGCTATCCGGCTTTGCTTATCTCTTCAGTATGGCACGAAGAGGTATTTTCATTCCCTCTTTAGAAGGACACTCGAGAAGCTACATCATCCATGCTATAACCAACCGTGGTGGGATCTCGTACCAACGGTTACATACTATATGGTATTTCGAGAAATTTTTGTCTTTTTGACGTTTGTGAAAAGGGGTTATTTTTGCTCTTTTTCGGTAAATAAGCCTTAAAACGGTAAATTGTATAATTATTTTTCCGACAAAAATTATTAGAAATACTATAGTAGATATCCCTACGTCCGTGAACCGTTGTCCGAAACTTACCCATTTAGGACACCGCCTAAATGGTGTTCGGTTCCTGCTTCATAGGGGAGCACCTGCCCTTTTGGGGCATGAACCTCTCCACTCTTGCAGGCGTTTTGTGTGTGTCTCCGCCCAACTGGCGGCGACGTAAGCCAGA
>NZ_JBRAKS010000502.1:0-2128 GCF_052745115.1 Candidatus Jordarchaeum sp. | reverse complement strand
TCTAACTCGGTCAATTTCATTCAGACCCTTAGGAAACACACCCGCCTCCTCGAAGGTCCAGTTTCTCGACTTCACGTCCTTAAGAGCCTTATCCGAGAACTTTTCCGCAGGCACAACCAAAATCTCATCTATGAGATCACTGGTCTTAATGGAGTGGGGCACCCAACCGGTTCCAACCGCACCAAAAAGCCCTGAAGATCCGGTACCCGCCATCTTCCTCCAAACCTTGCGTGCAGGATCCCAACACTCTATATCATTCAAAGGTCGGAATCTCACCGGAACCTTAAATGTCTCACTAATAATATCCGCACCCGTACCCAAAAACTTCATCATAACCAGATCCGGTTGAACCGGAATATCCGGATTCTTATCCTTATTCCAGATAAGAATAACCGCAGGCTCCGTCCCGGGCTCGTTATACATCACTCCTCCACCAGCACCAATACTCCGGGTAATCTTAATCTTATGCTTAACACAAGCCTCATAGTTAATATCTCTTAAAACATCACAGTAACGCTGTATGAAAACCGAAGGCTTATTTATGGTGAAGAACGCCATAGTGTCGGGGATTTTTCCCTCAGCACAAGCCCTCAGAAGCGCAGGAATATACCCTCCATACCAGTCCGCAATATCAGTATCTGCTCTTACTAACCTCCATTTTTTAGTCATCTCCATTACCTCCTTTTTGTTTTCACGGGTAACTTACACTCCTAGACAAGAGTGTATAAGTTTGTTATAAATTTAATAGAGTATACAAGTTTGACTATAAAAATTTAGTAAATTAAACAGATTAAAAAAAAATGTTCTAATAAGAAAGTAAATTATGTGCAGTGTTATGCTAGTTTTTCTAAAGCGAGGTTTACTGCGCCCATTACTGTTTGCACAAATTCTTCGAGTGTGAAACCGGTAAAATCTATATTATTCTTCTGGAAGACCTCAACTATTTTATCGTTTATGGTTTTTTTATCTTCGGCATTGAGTCCTTTTAAAACTTTAATTACTTTTTCCAATCCGTCCGGCGGAGACATTAAAAAGTCACCAGTAATGAGAACGTCTTTTACTTTTTTGCTTTTGTCGATTGCTATATTTGCGGTGATCACCCTTTCCGATTTGTATCTGTAGGTTGCAGCTCTACAGTCGTCTGGAATCTTAGTGTACCATCTTTTCTTGGAGACGCTGGTCACTGCGTCTTCGGCGATGAATTTTTTGAAAACCTTAGATATCATTTCTCTTTCTTCTTTGGTGAAGTCACCTGGTTCGAATTCCATTCCCAGTTTTACGTCAACAATATTTAGCAAAATTTTCTTTATTTCCTCCTCGCTGGGCGTCTTGGGTCCGTCTTTTTCCATGCTTCCAGCGTACATGGTTACGTCACGCAGCAGTTTGTCTTTCAGCTTCTCCTCCGGGTAAACATAATAGTCTGTGAAAAACTTGACGCTGGGAGTAAGCCTGTTGATGAAGGTTCCCACCACGATTCCGTTTCCCGAAATCATGGAGCTGCTTCCCCCCAGCTTTTTATCACCCTTCTTAATATCACCGGGGTGAAGATAATAGGCGTCCAAAACACCTACCCTTATGAAAAGTTCTAGGACTACTTCGCCGGCCCAAATCCTCTCGGCCTCCTCCAAATTCGGAAACACGTCCGTGGTCGTTACCAGAACCGCAGCTATTTGACCTTTAGGCGCATAGTAGGTGCCGGCTCCACTCTCCCTACGTCCAACCAATACGCCGTCTCTTTTTACCGCATTGTAGCGTATGTCGTCTAGATCCTCGTATTTGCCTAGGCTTATGGATTCCTTACCATGAGTAACAAATATCAGTGTGTCAGGAATCTTTCCCAGGTCGCGCATTTTGGATAAAACCTCAAAAGCCACAAGCAATTCCACACCCGACATGTCGGAAACAATTAATCTACCCTTATGATTAGTTTTTAATTCCTTCTCCCTTCTTTCCAACTGCTCCATCATAACCGATAACCTCCAAACCGGAGAATTAGCAAGCTTGCCCTAATATAACAAGTCTAATTATATTCATTATAGTTAGAAAAACGTATTTGGAAATTTTTCTCCACTAAAGAATGATTCAATTGTGCTAATCACCATATTTATAATTTGTGGAGGAAAAAAAA
>NZ_JBRAKS010000501.1:0-2132 GCF_052745115.1 Candidatus Jordarchaeum sp. | reverse complement strand
CCCAAATAACTCACCCAACTTTAACGAAAGTACCCGGAAATTTTGACATTTAGCAAAAAATAGCCAATATTTTTAATTTCATGAAAAATTTTTCAGATCATTTTTTGGTTTTCAGGATTTTTATTTCTGGATAGAAGTAAGTTGCTGATTCGCAAATAAGGTTTAGGACACAGTCCGGGCACTTGGGCTTGGTTTTGCAGATTCTTCTTCCGTGTTCTATCATATTTATGTGAAATGAGTAAATTTGTTCTTCAGGAACCATCTGCTGAAGTATTTCATGAGCTTTCAGACGATCAACGTTCCCAATTAAACTGATTCTCTTAGACACCCGATGAATGTGGGTATCCACCGGTAGAACCGGTTTGCCGAATGAGAAAAGTAGAACGCAGGCCGCGGTTTTTGGCCCCACTCCCTTGAGTGCTGTTAGGAAAGATAATGCTTCTTCCTGCGGAAGTTTTTTAAGATATGTTAAATCTAGTTCTGGTCTTTCTTCTTTAATGGCAAAAATGGCTTCCTTAATTCTCTTGGCTTTAATGTTAGCAAGTCCCCCTAACCTTATGGTTTCCGCAATGTCGTTCTCTGATGCTTCGAGGAGGCGTTCCCAAGTGGGATATTTTCTTTTCAGGTTGGAAAAAGCAGCGTTACTATTTTTATCATTAGTGTTTTGTGAGAGAATTGTTTGAATTAGCTGGTCGAGTGGGGCGTATCTTTTTTTCCACTTTTTTTCTCCATACTCTTGGTTTAAAAGCTGTATTATCTTGTTGATTTTGTCATTCACTTAGATCTACCATTCAAGAGAGTAGTAACCATATATAACTCATAGAAAGGTTTGATTGGAAGATGTTTGATGTTAGTTAAAACTTTTTCTTACGCGAAATTGAAAAAAGAAAGAGAGAGATTTAGGATTTTGGTTCAAGCTTTTTGAAGATTGCTGGTGCGATGAGGGTTACCCATAATCCTAGGACTGCGTATACTGGGAATTGTAGTGGTCCCCAAGGAATTTTGTCTATTAGGTAATATCCGGGCAGAGCCACCACTATTCCTATTATAATTCGGAGAACGGCATACTTCCAAGAGGCGGGTATCGAAAATTGGATGTATTTCTGTTCAAGAATTGCTCCAGATAGAAAGCCTGCAATGGCCCCAGTTAAGTACCAGCTCATTCCCCAATCGAATGGGTAAATAGTAAGAAATGTGATGGGAAATGTTCCCGTTATATAACCTGCTAGTAGTATGTTGAGGTACCAGCCTACCTCCCAATTGAATGGTAAAACTAAGGCCAATATTAGGAAGACAACTATAACAATTGCTACCCGTATCCAGGGGCTCTCTGGAAGTTTTGCATCGAGTAATTTCCAAGTTCTATCTGCTAATAGAACAAATACTCCAAAGATTAGCAGTCCTATGAGAAGACCCGAGATTACATCCGTTGGCCAGTGTGCTCCGAGATAAACTCTGCTTATAGACACAAGAATCGATATTACTGCCGCAAGTAGAAATAGGAGAATTCCCCGCTTTGAGAGGAGGGGAGATTCCCCCTTTGCAAGCCAGGCTAATGTAAAAGCGGTGGCGGTGGTTGTTTGAGCGTGACCACTGGGCATTGAGGGACCCTCTGGGAAGTACACTTTTCGGGCCTCGAAGAATGTTGGTCTGAACCTGCCGATGATATATTTTAGACTATAGTTGATGAGCGTGCTAAATATGAGGAGTAACGCGAGAAATACGCCTTCTCTTTTATAACCCAGCCAGTAGATTATTGCGACTAGAACAAACAGTAATATTTCGTCTCCTAGAAAGGTCACAGCGCGCCAGAAGAGGTCTAGAAGAGGGAGTCCTCCTAAGAACCCCAGTGGAGTCCAGAAGCTTCCCTGAACAGCCCAAAGAATTCCTAAATCCCAGACGTAGCAGTAATTTAGTGAAATAAGAAGTAGAATCAGATATTGTTCCATATAGCTCACCATTAAATTTTCTTCACTTTCTGTAAATCTAGACCTTATAGTATTTTGTCTTTTTTGTGATATAAAAGTTCATCCTCTAAAAATAATGGTTCCTAAAATAAATTAAGAATATTCATAAGTTCAATACTATTTTAAAAGAACAATGTTAATGATACACTTTTTTTAACATATATC
>NZ_JBRAKS010000500.1:0-2135 GCF_052745115.1 Candidatus Jordarchaeum sp. | reverse complement strand
CAAAAAAGGTTTTTTATAATTTGTCTAAAAAGCGAAGCTTATGTAGGTTTTTTAATAATCTCAAAAAGTGATGAGAATGCCTAATTTTTTAGAAATGGATGACGGTATAAAAATAAGGTATGAAGAAAAAGGGAGTGGTAAGCCAGTAATACTAATACATGGCTGGACCGGCGGAATAGGAAATTGGATGAAACAAGTACCAGAACTCTCCAAATATTATAAAGTAATCACCTATGCTCACAGGGGGCACGGAGAATCTGATAAACCCGAGAAGCACATGAATCTGAACTGGCTGGCCCGTGATTTAAACACCATAATTAAGAAGTTAAAACTCGAAAAGCCGGTGGCTGTAGGACACTCCATGGGAGCGGCTACACTCTTTGAATATCTGAAAGTTTATGGAGACAGCGGCTTCAGCGGAATTTGTTTCATTGACATGACCCCCAAATTTATGTGCAGTGATGACTGGAACCTGGGAATAGGGGGCGCAATGAATTGCGAGCTAAGCTTACTTTTACTGGAACAACTATTTACTGACGCTCAAGACAATGTGGAAGCATCCGTAATTATGGGATACCATCGAGACAAAAAATTGGAAGACTTGGATAAGAAAGAAGTTGAAATACTTGTCCAGATGAGTCTCAACACCTCACTCCTAGCCACCACCGGACTATTTGTTAGCCTGTGCAAGAACGACTATAGGGACGTGCTTCCCAAAATAAAGGTGCCCGTACTCTTAGCCTACGGAGGCGGAAGCCAACTCTTCCCCTCAGGGGTAAGTGAATACATGAAAAAGAACATCAAAAACTCAAAACTAGTGATTTTTGAAAAAAGCGGACACAACATACTCTACGAAGAACCGGAAAAACTAAACAAACAACTAAAAGAATTCATCCAATCAGTCTAAAAAACAATAAATTATACTCCCCACACCTTCATTCTTTTTTTACAAAATTTTCAGCTAACTTAAAAGAAATAATCATTACCACAAAAAATCTTTTAAGATCCTAAAAAACCCGAGTTTGACTATTTGTGTTATTTTGTAAAAAGGAGTTTAACTAATTTGTAAATAAGGTATCATAATGGATAGATAAAAAATATAATTTAATGGTGGAAAAAAAGGAAATTAGTATATGTGTGGTGTGCTAGTTTTCAGCTCAGATCTCGAAGATTCTTCCTACACATTTTGGTTGATCAAATATGTCTAGCTTATAGTCCACGGGCTTACCTGAGACTAAGCTCAGCGCTGCACTATTCGCGATTAGCACCACGCATTCGTAACCTCCCGTCATTCGGGTGATTCCCTCTTTAACCATTGCTTTGCAAGCATCTTTCCAGGGGCAGCCCTCCATTTCTTGGAGAATCACTTTTTCGGACTCGTTTACTATGCGTTGGGGTGTCGTTGCTTTTAGGCTATCGGCAATCTCCACATAGCGTATTAGGGCTTCGTAAATTTTGGGAATTTTTCCTTTTACCTCATTCAGTAGCCCTGAATCTTCAATTATTTTTCTGATTGCGTTGTAGGCTAGGTTTTTTGCTCCTGAAGCTGTTGATCCTTCAAACAACTTCTCCGCCTTCGCAATTCCGTAGATTAGACAATTATAGAACCTGGGATACTTTTCCCGGAGCTCTGTAATGTATTGAACAACTTCTTCAATATTCTGAATATTTTCAGGCGGTTTCTCACCAGTTTTTTCGGACTCAAACTCTAGGGCATATCTTATTATCATTCTGGTGAAGGCGGGCCCGAAGAGACTGTCAATTACTTTAATAGCCGCACTAATAAAAGCCGCTATTACATCAGGATCTAAGTTTTCCTTATATACTCTTTCTTCGCTTTCCAACAATCTAAACCCTCACTTTCTTCATTAAATTAGAGCAGAAATGGTTTAATATCTAAAATTTAATTGATTCTAACCTATACTCTGAGATATTCTAATTATAAAGAATTTATAATAATTTTCTACTTTTTATATAATAGTTTCGGCAAAATTGACTGTAGATTTTAACTATTCTACTTTTGACGTTGATGATACGCCTCGATCGCTTGGCTAAGAAGACTCCTGAAAAACTCCTCCTCCACAGTATCCCCGCTTTATTAACTGTTTTTCTATTCTGTTAATTGTCAGTTTATA
>NZ_JBRAKS010000499.1:0-2139 GCF_052745115.1 Candidatus Jordarchaeum sp. | reverse complement strand
AACCGAACACCATCTGGAAGTGTCCTAGATGGGTAAGTTTCGGACAACGGTTCTCGCCTGGGTACGACAACCAATCAACTCTGGAACAGAGGCTATTAGGTATCCGTCCTCGTCTCTCTCAACAACAACCGCAAAAAAAGTTTCTGCACTTAAACCACGCTCAACAGATTTTACGTACATATATGATCTGATAAAATAAAAACCTAAGGTGTTTTCCAAAACCTTCATTCAGTTTCAGCGTAAATCCTCCGCGATCGATGTATTTTACCCCAAACAATTTTTAATGATTTACCGTTTTTTGAATATAAGATTTTAAGATCTCTGGTATCTAAAAAAGGGGTAATCACGAGATCAATTTTAATAATAAAAAAATGGTTTAAGATTATTTGAACTATCCTTCCCTTTAACTCAACTAAATTTACCTGTATCAGAGACACCAACGATTCTAGTAAATAATAAAATAGTATAAATATCTAGTCAAAGAGGTATCTGGATATTACCATTTTGTGGATTTCTGTGGTGCCCTGAGCGTTTATGAATCCTAGTGCGTCGTGGAGATGTATCATTACTGGATAATCTTTGCTCCATCCGTAGCCACCTAGTATTTTTACGGCGGCTTCAGCCGATTTTCTTGCCAACTCGCAGGCATACCATTTGGCCATAGAAGTCTCCTTGGTGTGGCGAATCTTCTTATTGTCGAGCCAGGCCGCTTTATAAGCTAGGAGGCGTGCGGCTTCGATCTCTGTGTCTATCTCGGCGAGTCGGAAGCTTATTGCCTGGTTTTCGGCTATGGGTTTTCCAAAGGCCTCTCTTTCCTGTGCGAATTTTACCGCGATGTCGAATGAGGCTCGGGCGATTCCCACATTTCCTGCAGCTAAAACAAGTCTGGTTCGGTCAAGACACTTCATAGCATAGACGAATCCTTCGTTTTCTTTACCAATCAATCTGTCCGCGGGTACTCTACAGTCCTTGAACTCCAATTCGTTTGTGTGGTGTACCTTGATTCCCCAGCCCCACAGTCTTTTACCAACCACGAATCCTGGAGTTCCTATATCAATAAGGAAAGCACTGATGCCTCTTGCTCCCTTGCTGGGATCCGTTTTGGCAAAGGTAAGAATGCTATGCGATATGTCACAGTTACTGATTAGACGCTTCATACCGTTCAGGACATATTCACCGTTTTTCTTTTCCGCTCTCATTTTCATGTTTGCGGGGTCTGAGCCGGGCCCCTCGTCGGTTAAGGCGAAACCATAAAACTTTTCTCCGTTGGCTATGGGCGGTAGAAATTTCTTTTTCTGCTCTTCAGTTCCCCCAATTACTATTGGTAAGCACCCTAAGCCTCCTACCTCTAGGAGAGTCAGACAGGAACCACAAACGTAACCCACCTCTTCCGCCACAATGCAGACGTCAACCGTATCGGCATCCGTTCCTCCATACTTTTCTGGGATCCACATGTTTAGAAATTTTTTTATGAATTTTGCGACCAAGTTCTTGTTGAATTCTTCTTTTTCTTCCATTTCATCCACTAGGGGGGCGATCTCTTTTTGGCACCATTCCCTTACTGAGGCTCTTAACTCTTCTTGTTCAGGAGTAAATCCAAAGTCTATGGGCAAAACATACCCTCCATTAAATTTGTTTATATTATTTCCTACTATCAGAATATTAAACATTTAAAAATAATGGTTTGGCTTAGTTTTAACCCTAAAAATTAAGAAATAAAGGAAAAAATTGAATATTTTGAGATCTTTAAGAGAGGTAATTTTCCCTCGCAATTTCTCTGCTTTTTGTTTTATTCCCCGTTTTTCATAGAATTATTGTTCTTTTGTTTTACTTCTTGTCGCTTCTTAAGACTTCAAAACTGAGTGAAGCAATGAATGCTAGTCCAAAAGCGGTTATAGCTATGGAATTCGCTGAAGAAAAGGCGAGAATCATGCCTATGAAGGAAAGAACTATTACGAGCAGGTTGCAGAAATACAGCCAGCGGGGCGTATTTATTTTTAGAGCTCGTAGTCGGTCGAATTTTGATTTTTCCATCATTTTAACCGCATCCTTGTTATGTAGCTGAGCTATATAATTTGAATTAATCCTTATAACATTTTCTAATGAGGAAGAAAAAAATTATTTTATAAAAAATATATC
>NZ_JBRAKS010000498.1:0-2147 GCF_052745115.1 Candidatus Jordarchaeum sp. | reverse complement strand
TTATTCTTTTCGAACTATCCCAACAACCCACATACTTAAGGCGCCTTCTCTTAATTGAAGATGATAAAACAAATAATATTCTGCTTTATGGGCCTTCTGGGATAGGTAAAACAGTGCTGGCAAGATTTGCCTTAGCTACTTTCTCCAATAATTTGGAGACCGGAATCACACCTATTTTTGTTAACCTTTGCTATAAGAGTTTTAGAGAATTAATGTATCAGATTAATGCGTATATCAGCGATAATATCCAATTAGGGTCAATTCCTGTCAATACTTCAGTAACCGAATTATGGAACACTTTTAGACATTTGAAAAAGAGTGTAGAGAACAAAGTGGTGATTATACTGGACGATGTGGATGAGGTAAACCAGAATATTCATAAAAAATTTCTTCAGGAATCTAGAGAGCTTGGCATAACAACGATAGCGACAGCGCAAACTGGTTATGCTAGAAAAATTAGGAAAGAGGATAAAACCCGTTCACAGCTTGACGCCAATATCTTCCTTGACTTATATTCTGAAACTGAGCTAATGGATATAACTCATCAAAGGGTAACGATAGCTTTTCCTTCCTATGTTCGCCCATCCGTAATGCGTTTTTTAACTGATGTTGTTTTAGAATTCGATATTGGAAAACCGAGCACAGTTATTGAAATATTAAAAAGAATTTATCCTATTTCTCTTCGGGGCGCAGATATACAACCTAACCATATCCAAGAAGCAGGATCTAATATTTTCACTGTACAAGATGAAATCGCCATAATTGATTCCCTAACTCAAACTACCATAGTAACACGTTTACTCTTTCAAAAAATTGCCAGAGTCTTCCAAAAATACTGCTACGAACCCTACATCTCTCTTAACGAAATTAAGAAAGAATACAGTTTACTTTATGAAGAATTGAAAGTTGATTTTAACCAGGATGAGACATTAGAATCCATAGATGATTTGCTTAGAACCGGACTACTTTATCGCTCACATTTCGATCCAGAATTGTTTTATATTATAGTTCCTCCCGAAAAAATAATTGGACTTTTAGATTTCACATTTGACGGAAATTATGATTAAAAATCTTTGAAATTGTTGAAGAATATTGAATCGATTCATTTTTGGTTAAAGCCGAAGATATTTTACACTTTAAAGAATTACTTGGTATTTATTATCCTTTTTTTCAAGTAAACCCTTTTCCACTAGTAAATCTAAGCTTTTTTGGGTAACATCATTTAGTGAATTTGTTGTTCCTCCGCGAAGATGTCTGACGATTTCGAATAAGGTAAAACTGGTAACGCTTTTTTCTCTAGACATGTCCATAAGTAGTTCGAATAACTGCATAGACTGATTATCAAGAAAGGCAAATCCTAAAGGCAAGCTTTCTAATTCTTCGGAAACGCCATAGCTTTTTATTGAAAGAATGGGAACTATTCCATAGGAGCGAATCTCTTTCAACACATCCTTAAATTCCTCTTTCCCCCCCTCATCAATTAAGTTCAGATCTATGTAATATTCTAAAATTACTGTATTAAATTGATCCTTTAACAAGAGTTCCATAATTTGGCCAAAATATTTTTCCCATTCCTTAATGATGATACTTAGCCGTTTTTCTGGTTTTAAATTTGAAATTTCTTTCCCTACTATAGATTCTAGTCTTTTTATGTTTAGAGTTGATTCATCTAATTTATTAAAATTAGAACTATTATTTAGAAGAATGGCTGATGCGAGGGTTTTAAAGTCACCTAAAAACTCACGTAAGGACGTATAAGAGCGGAAGCTTTCGAAAGCTTTTTCCCGGTTTTCTTGAGCCAAATTATAAATAAGCGGCATTAACGAATTAATAACTTCTGTAAAGCTTCTGTAAAGCACTCGTTTATCATAAAACCTATTAAAATTATCAATAAGAATTCGCATCTTTTTGCCTAATACATAAACATCCCAAGAAAATTTAAAGGGTATAATATCTCCTCTTTTTTTTCCGTGGGGTTCTTCCTCATATTTACAAATCTTAATTTCTGATTTATTTTTCAAGCTTGTGCGTGAACAGAGGAAAGCAACTCCATCGGGCAAATAAACCCTCCATTTAAAATCTCTTAACTCAACAGAATAAAAACGAGTATATAAAATTCTCGTTTTAATTATATACCTGGTATATAG
>NZ_JBRAKS010000497.1:0-2149 GCF_052745115.1 Candidatus Jordarchaeum sp. | reverse complement strand
CCAGCAATGGACAAATCCTTTAAGAAGAAAGAGTTACTAATTTTGTCCCAAAGCGCCCATCCTATAATCTTTTAAGAATAAAAAAATTATCATAATTGGGTTTTTTCGTCATTTATGGAAGCAGAACCGGGGGGTAACGACTTTGATGAGGGTGGTCACCTATTAACCACGATATTATGAGAATCTCCAGTGTAAAGTAAAAGGGTTAAGTAACTGTTGCATGAAACCGTATATTCCTGTAGCGTATACGGTCTTCCAAAAGAAATAAAAAGAGAGACAAGGGAATATTGGCTCTGCCAATCACCCGACGATAGATTCGCAAAATCTGCCTTTTTTTGAGGTTTTTTCCCGTGTTTTCAAACCTGTTTCCCGGTCTTTTTTCGCTCCAACGTGTTTAAACCTTAAAAATTAATGAGAAACGCCGATAAAACCATAAATTATTAGGCTAATAACAGAAGAAAAACGTTACAAAGATTCTGCGAATCTATAGCCCGACGTGTGGCACATGGGAGCCGAATGGGTGAACAGTCCCCTCCTAAGAATGTGGGGAGAGGGCCAGAGGAAACGATGAAGCCCTTTACCCAATGGAAAACCGTTCCCCCCGAATGCGGGCGGATGCAGTCCTTGTGCGGAAAGGCGGGTTGTACCCGAGATGAAGCCAGGGATGAAGCCCGAAGAATTTCCTATATACAGAAAGATATGGAAATTCAGAACGGTTAGGATAAACCCATAGTGTGGCCGTGTTTCTTAAATACTTAAAATAGATGATTAAAAAAGAGGTGTAGGCGGGAGGTCTTATTTCCTAGGGCGTTTTGGGCACCTGTTAAATTTGGGTACGAAGCATCATTGCAACAGGATGGTGAAGCTCTGCCTCGCATCGTTTTAAATTCTATAGCAATGTATGGGATGCTTACTTTGTTTTAGATGTTCTTTATGTGGTTATTATTAGAGGGGTACTACTCTGATGGTTTCATTCATTCCCTTTCCATTGGTCAGCTTCACGGTTTTTCCATTGTTGTAGACGAATTCTCCATTGCATATTATAGGTGTGTCATAGTAGTTTACATTCCAGGCGTAAATGCGGTTTAAGCACAAGTCTTCGAGTCTCTCCTTAAAGATGAACTGTGGATATATTGAAACAGTGGCATTCATGTTTAATGCGCCCTTATCCGTTTCCGCCTTAATCTTCCACTGTGTGGGTATAAACCGGTAACATTCTTCTATAAACGCCCAATTCCCTGGAACGACCTCGCACTCGTTCACATATATATAATCATTGTCTTTAACGTTGTAAATACCTCCAGTTACATAGTGGCGAGGACGACCATCACTAAAAACTGAATCCACAGGAAAGAGGAACAGGTACATATTATCGAAATTGGTATAAATCCAGTCAACTTGCCTAATTTCGAAGAAGTTTATTTTGTTAATCCATGCATGTTCGAATACCCCTGTACCTTTGACCTTGATTTCTTTTCCGTTGACAATTATTTTTCCTTGTGCATTACATAACGCTTCAAAGATACGGACTTGGGTTCCCTCAGTTATTTTACTTAATGCGCCTCTCTCACCTGCCCAAAAAAGCGGTGGTCCTCTGGGTTTAAAGGTTAATTCGCAGCCAAGCTCTTCACTACTTGAAATCACTTTCTGTTCTTCCTCATTACATATGAAGCTTAATTCGTCCATTTCAAATGCTACCATTTCATCGTCTTCACTGTACTTGAAGGCATCTGGTGATGACGGCGGATGGTTTACATCTACAAAATTACTGGGCTTTTCTAATATCTGTACGTTTTTCTCCTTTTTGATGGATAATGGACCTTGGCTATAGTTTAAAATAACCATTTCAGGCATTAGTGTTCCTACTATAATACAGAATTTTAATAGACATTCTTTTCCTTCATATGGAAAATTTACTGTGCAATACCAACTGTTAAATCGCTCTGGTTGATCTGCGTATCTCATTCTTAGGTCGTCTAATTCCAGATTTGCAGGCGGCGAAATCACTTCCTTTACAGAAACCCCACCAACTACCTTTTCAGTAACTCCTTCAACTTCTTCTTCAATTGATTTAGATTCTTTAATTCTCTTCTTTTGCATTTCCATTTTGAGCCCTCCAAACTAATAGTTTTATATTTTCATATAACTA
>NZ_JBRAKS010000496.1:0-2161 GCF_052745115.1 Candidatus Jordarchaeum sp. | reverse complement strand
TCGCGCGTAGAGGGCGGCGTTGTTGGTTGTGGTGGGTGTTTCGTGGACGAGTATTGTTCCGGTGGGTAGTTGTTCTGTTGGTCTTGGGAATTTGCCGGAGCGGTAGAGGCGGTAGGCGGTCTTGTAGTCTATACCGTGTTTTCTAGCCCAGTCAGCTAGTTTCATAGTACCACATAGCCATATATGGTATTATTTAGTATTAAATCTTCCTACTGTTGTAAACCCTTCTCTTTCAGCTCTCTCTGGAGTTCGATTCTGGCTACCCCAAGTAACTCGGCGGCCTTGCTCAGGTTTATCTTCCCGTCAACGTACGCTCCAATGACTAACGACTTGTATACTTCAGGACTGTCCCTCCGAATCTCGCTGACGAGTCTGTTTATAACTTCGGGTTGAATCTCACCGATCTTCTTCAACTCATCTAAAACCCACATCACACAACTCAACTCGTAACTATTTATTCTTTTATTTATATTGATTTAAGCCTCTGCTGTCTGCATCAAAAAATGATTCGAAAAGAAGTCTTTTCAATCCACTATCTCTTAGAATGTTAACCCTTTTTTAAGATTTAGGAAAATGGGTGAGCCTGAAAATTTTGCTTCTTTCAGTTTTTTGAATTGTTTTTTGGTCATTTATTTCACTTTTGTCTGCAGCACATCCTACTGAAAAGGGCTCCAGTGCACCTTATTCTAAAGATAATCGAGTGAAGGTTTTGACTTGAGTCTCTTGGCGCATTCTGTGAAAAACAAGTTTTTCTCCATATTTTCTGATGAGCTAGTCAAGCTTCTCTATACGGCTCTTTCAGCTATAACGGTTTTCTTCTCAATCCCTCTTAGGCAGATGGTGAGCTGGTTGGCTATCATTCTTCCGATTAGAGTTTCGTATTCGCCGACAACAGCGTGATAGCCCCTTATTCGAAACCATCGATTTGCAACCTTAACTTGCAGCAGGTAAACCTCGCAGGGTATCTCGTATGCACCTGCGTCAAGGGAGTCGTGATCATCGGGTTTAATTCCACTTTTCACTAACTCGTCTCTGACTTCCCTTGAGATTAGCATAGCTTCATCAAAACCCGTATCGATGATCGCTTTAGTTTGGACACTCTCTTCCATATCCGGTCTGGTGAGTGTTACCTCTAGCACAGGTATTTCGGGAGAGCCATCTGCAGCGGCATATTCAACTCTTTCAGTCTCTGTTAATCCACATTTTTTCAAGTTAGGTCTACAACCTCGTCTTTAACTGGTTTTTCGTTACCAATTTTAATGTAATTGTCGGGAATTTTTCTCCCATGTGGGAAAAGCCATTTTTTCCTCTTCTCTCTCAACCTGTAAACTCTTCCCCTCTCTGACCTAATTTCCTCAACTACACCCACTAGCTTGAGAGCGGACAGATACTCTTCACAAGTCCCCCAATCGATTCCCAGGCCTTTTGCCAGCTCATCCACCGTTACCGGGCCTTCCTCCAGCCGTGAAATAATCGACTTCACAACCTCTACCATCATTCTGAACATCTCTATATCCGATTAAAACTCTCAAAAATATATAGAATTAAAACATTTATAAAACCACACGTTTTCAAAGTATTAAACTGGAATGAGGATTCCACCAAAAGCCAACAGTCTACTTAAGAGCTAATTTCCGTTAATCTTCCTTTAATTTCTCAGAAGATTATTCCTCGACACTTTTCTTTTTTTGAAAAACAGCTCTACGAAATCTTTATCCAGCGTTATGAGAATTCTGTGTTCCCTGCCAACTATTTTGATGGCTTCCGCATCTTCCAGACCATAACCGTAGTTTTTGATTGAAAGAATGTCAAATCCTCGGTTTTTCAATGATTCAACTGTTTTAAGCGGCAGGTTTTCGTTAGCGATGAGTTTCATAGGCTTCACTTAGAGGGAAAAAGTAATATTTTTGGGATAATTTATTGTTTTGAGGAAAATATTTATGTCTGTGGTTAAAATCGATGGAAAGGGCAGAATGACCATACCTAAAGCCTAGGGTTCACAACAGTAGAAAGATTTAATGATAAATAATACCATTCTTGGACTTTAATCGTGAACCCAAACATCCGCAGAGACGTCTAATACAAGGCTACAACCATATGCCCACAAGAACCAATTCGGCAATCAGCGTGGAGAACAAAAATCCGCTAAAAGGAACCACTG
>NZ_JBRAKS010000495.1:0-2180 GCF_052745115.1 Candidatus Jordarchaeum sp. | reverse complement strand
CTCCATCAACAAGATATGCGATCTAATGTACATACTATTATGAACAGATTAATAAGATGATTGAGCGTGTTACACGCTCCTCTTCAGTGATAGTTGGAAAAGTGGGATCAGAAATATTGACCAAATTGTAACTCACAATGACCATATCGAGAGGTCGATTAGCATGGTAGCTATTGAGAACAACTTTTTTACTCATAAATAATTTACCGTCTTCTTATTAACTGCCAACACCATTTAAAGTTTCAAAGCCTTCTTTTATTAGGAATATTACAATGATAATCCCTACAATAGGGTCAGCCTGCCATAACCCGTAAAGATAATTCAATCCCAATCCTAATAATAAAGCAACTGACAAAAAAACACATGCAAGTGTCTGTTTGGAGTCTGCTTCTAAACTTTTGCTATTTATCAATCTTGCGGTTTTATATTTAGCATAAAACAGGAGTAGCATTACAATAATTGAAAGGGTTGCAATGATTATTCCAAAAAGGCTTCGCTCCGGCAATTCACGAAAATATAACTTTTTTATAGATTCGTAAAAGACATATCCACCCAGCATAAAGAAAGTATAAGCAACAAATCTTACTGCTTTTCTCTCAACCCTTTTTTCCTCTTCTTCTGATATTTTTCCATGTTTTTTAAATCGCCAGATCATAATAAATCCTGACGATGACTCAACAAAACTGTCTAAACCAAACCCAACCAAGGCGATACTATCAGCTAATGACCCAATCAAGATGGATACGATTCCTTCCAAAATATTATAACCGACGGTAAAGTATGAGAGAAAAAGTGCCTTTTTATAGAGTTTTAAATCCATAAGTATTCTTTAACTCCTATAAACCCTATATAAAAATCTTGTGACCCAAAATCAATATCTTATTTTTTAAGTATCAGAGCAACCAACGAAGAAGATTCAGCGGGCATAATTATCCTTTTAAGCGGATAATTCATAAATTCCAATCGTTTCTAAACCATTTTGTGACTTAGAGGAAGCTCCATGGTCACAAGGGGTAGCCCTTTCGGAAATCATGAAATAAGTAACAGAAGAATCTAACTTAAAGCAGAGGGATTTGGATTAGAAGGTGCCGAGCTGGCACTTAATGATCTTCAATCCTAAGGTTTCACAAACGGTGGAAACTGCCTTTCTCTCTATGCCAAGACGATCAGCAATCTCCCAAAGCGAAGAGCAACTCACCCTACCCTTTTCAGCAACTTTCTCAATAGCACTCTTTACCTCAAATGGAACAGAATTGAGCGGATGGATATCTTTACCATGATTTGGTTTATTTCCCCAGCCAAAAAGACCAAGCTGGCATTTAATGATCTTTATTCCCATTAAGTCAGCTGTTTTACCCACTTCAGATAGCCTTACATTCAGCTGCTTTGAAATCCTTTCTGCCATTGCGCATGAAAGCTTTTTCTCAGAAATTTTTTCTCTTATTAATTTTGCTATTTCTTCATTTGGTTTTGTACCTGGTGGATGTTTCGAAGCATACTTTCCAGAGTATTCGTGAGTCATTTTATTGATACCTCATTTATTTATTCCATAATATACAATTATACCTTAACTAATCTTATCCCCGCTACAATAACAATAAAATTTAAAATCATAACAATCCAGTAAAAAATTGAAAATGTTTTAAATGCCTTCTCAGAGGTTCTCGATGGAGAAATCAAAGTTACCATAAGCTTTTTTTCAGCACCAAAAAAGTATAACGTAGATACACAGATAAAAAACTTATAACTGGGTAAGAAAGTTTCTTCAACATTATTTGTATGGAAAATACTTACTTCGTTCCAATTTAATTTAAAATAACCTCTTCAGAGTTAAAATTGCCTCTTGAATTGTCCCATTAACCATTTATCATAATGTATTTGATTTACTATCATAACTTATAAAGAAATATCTATTTTTTGATGATAATGATTTCACATTCATATTCCCTTTAAACCGCTTCTACTTTCTTAACCTCCGGGACTTCCTTTTTAATTGCCTGCTCTACTCCTCGGGTAAGTGTAATTTGAGACATTGGACATCCTCCGCATGCACCTTTTAATCTCACCCTAACGACACCTTCCACTACGTCTACTAACTCCACATCTCCCCCATCCATCTGAAGAGCTGGGCGAATACTCTGTAAGGCTTTTTCAATTTTTTCTCTCATTTTTTACCTCCT
>NZ_JBRAKS010000494.1:0-2186 GCF_052745115.1 Candidatus Jordarchaeum sp. | reverse complement strand
AGGAACCGAACACCATCTGGAAGTGTCCTAGATGGGTAAGTTTCGGACAACGGTACTTTTTCCCCGTTTATTATGGGTGGATTAATTACTCCACCCATCAAAACTAATTCTTTTATACCATTTTTTATGGCTGGTTCTTTTTTGATAGCTTTGGCAATATTTGTGAGTGCCCCGATGGCGACAATAGTGAATTCTTTTTTGGAAGGCAAAACTTTGTTGATGATGAAGTCAACCGCATTTCCGGGTGTTACTTGGAGCTTTTTATCTTGGGGTGTTAATATTCCTTTTCCCTCGACACCCAGTCTTAGTGCTTTCCTGTTTTCTGAGATTGGTTCATCCTCCCCCACAATTACTGGGATATCGCTTCTACCAGCTAATGTGAGCAGTTTTAGTGCGATTTTGGCTCTTGTTAGCGTGTCGCCGTAAACGGTGGTAATGCCCTCCACTCTTAGTTCGGGGGATTTTGCGGCTAGGGAAATAGCGTATGAATCGTCAACATCTAAGCCGATATCCGTGTCAATTATTATTTTTTTCATAATCATTCACAGATTATACTTTTTGGGATTTACTTCTTGTCATTATCTGTCGGGCTTTGGGTATTCATTTCGTCTAATAATTTTTTAACCTCCTCAATTTTTAAGGGGCAGTGATTTCTTACTAGGAAATCGTAGTGTTTTTTGTATCTCCAGTGGGATTTTCCTTTTGTGAAGGCTACCGCCCATTCGTGTATGTGTTTAGCTTCGTTGCTTATTCCTTTGATGCGTTTACCGCAAACCCGACAGTAGAAAGGCATAGACAAACATTTCTCCATAATTTCTAAATTTTTTAAACTTATTACCATAGACACTTTTTTAATTTTTAATCCGGGTAAAGTTTGGATTTTGCTGGTAATTTTTTTATTTTTGTTTTTTAGGTTAAGTAAATGTGTTGAAAGTGGTTATTAGATTTACTGAGATTCTCCTTATAGGAGGTTTTAAGTATTTAATGTTTGTGTTATCTTCCTTTGAATACTGGCTTTCTTTTTTCCTTAATGGCTTTTAGAGCTTCATTATGATCTTCAGTTTGATATAGTAGCGACTGTTGGAGATTAGTGTAGTCTAGTTCTTGCTTAAGTTCAGGTATTATTCTCCTATTTAATGCGGATTTAATTGCAGCTATAGCTCTAGTTGCCCCCTGGGCTAATCTCTGAGCTAATGCTTCAGCTTCTTCTATAAGCTTATCGGTAGGAACACATCTGTTTGCCAATCCTATCCTCTCGGCTTCTTTTCCACTAAGATCGTCCCCCGTAAATAAGAGTTCACTGGCTCTTCCCAAACCTATGAGTAATGGCAGTAAATACATGTCGCCATCGCCGGGAAGTATACCTATTCTCACAAATCTTTCTCCGAACACGGCATCCTCAGAGGCGATTCTAATATCACAAGCTAATGCTATACCACAACCGATTCCAAGAGCGTAACCATTTACCGCGGCTACCACTGGTTTTTCTAAACTTCTCAACGCTAGTATTGGTCGGTGGGCGAATGAACGCATAAAGCTTAACGATTCAAAGGGGTCTTCCCTTGCACCAAGCTCTGCAAGTTCAGCTCCAGAACAGAAAGCCCGGCCAGCACCAGTAATAATAACTGCTCTCACCTCGTCATCATTACTAATATCATCTAAAACACCAACCAGGTCATCAACCATTTGAAAATTCATAGCATTCAATTTTTCCGGCCTATTCAAGGTAATCTTACCAACACCATTCTTTTTCTCATAAATGATTGTTTCATAACCCAATTAAACAACCTCCAGAAAATAATCAAAAATTTTAACGTACACACCGTTTTAATGCTAAAACTAAAAGGAATTATAAATAATTTACGCAATAATCTAGTTTTAGTAGAAAATCCAAAGTAAGAAAATTAAAACAATTTAAAGATTAATTTATAGAGAGAAAAATATTAGATTTTTTCATTATGACTTATTTAATGAAATAGAAACAAATAGTGAAAGTTTGAAGCAATACGTAGTGGGGATTCGAAATGAATACCGAAGAGTTTAAAAAATGGGTTACTGAAGAAATCAAAAAATTTGTGAGGGAAGATCCGGGAAATCGTTTGAATAAATTGGATGCTTCTCCTATTTTTGATGAACCGTTGTCCGAAACTTACCCATTTAGGACACCGCCTAAATGGTGTTCGGTT
>NZ_JBRAKS010000493.1:0-2200 GCF_052745115.1 Candidatus Jordarchaeum sp. | reverse complement strand
AGACACACGCAAAACGCCTGCAAGAGCGGAGAGGTTCATGCCCCAAGGCAGGTGCTCCCCTATGAAGCAGGAACCGAACACCATCTGGAAGTGTCCTAGATGGGTAAGTTTCGGACAACGGTATAGCCTCCATAACCAGCGGAGTAATCACCAGAATGCCACGTTCACCCGAAGCCACTTGCTCTCCGGTCTCAGGATCCACAGCCTCCACATAGTGAAAATCGTCACAAATGTGAGTTATGTTCGGGGGCTGCTCCGAGCAGTTGCAACCCGTTATCCAAGTATCAGCCATCTGAAAACCAGAGTGCACCTTCTCAAAACCCCAGTAATCCTTCACAAATTCCGCAGCAGCAGCAGTTAACACATCACCCGAGGTGGACAACAGTTTAACATGCTTCATAGACTCCTTAGCGTCCTTACCCACGGACTGTAACCAGTCTCCAAAAATCCACAAAGTTACAAGCGGCCAGTGGATGCTGATGGGTTTCAGAAATTGAAGAGGCTGCCAGCATCTCTCAAGCTCGAATCCCGGCCCCAGAGCCTCCATGGGAGCCACAATCAGTCCCAGTCTAGAGACCCCTAGCTCCACTCCGGTAATTCCCCCGTGCCAGTGGAAACCGAAATCGATGAAAACGGATCCCGGTGGCGCGTCATGTATCTCCATAACTCCCAGTCTGCAAATCTGCTCCAGACACCAGTCCCTATCCCAAGCTGTATGCACGTTGAACGTTCTCAGTCCCGTAGTTCCGGTTGAGGAATACACGTTAAGAATCTTAGAAGGCTTGAAGGGCACCGCTAGGCATCCCCCAAAGGCGTCCCCGGTTTTCTGCATCTCTTCCCGAATATCATCCTTCAGCACCGGCGGAATCTTTTGCAAGTCTTTCAGGGTTCTTATGTCTTCAGGTTTGACTCCCGCCTCCTTGAGCCTCCTGTGGTAAAACGGGGTGAGTTCGTAGGCTCGCTTAATTTGTAGTTTTAGCAGCTTCCACTGAAGCTCCTTAATCTTAACACGGGACATTCTCTCAACTGGTTCATTGTAATACTTTTCACCACTCAGATGAGAGGAGCCCTTAATATGACCAGAAACTAGGGCCTTAATCTCCTCAATCAATTCTGACACGATTTCTCCCTCCAAAATTTAAAATCCATTTCTTAGAATAATAAGATAAATCTTTATCAATTTTAATTTTGTGAAAATTTAAGTAAAATTATTTTGCTTATAAAGAAGGAGATTAAAAAATCTTTGGTGTAAATTGTTTAAAGGATGTCTTTAGTCATCTTCGGCGAGTATCATATGGGTGTTCTAAACATCTTTTTAGCCCCCTTTTAGCCAAATGGAGACTTATTACCCCTTCTTCCCGTAGCAGGCTGAAATCGAAAAAAGCGAGCCCACCACATAGTCAAAGCAGTTCCAAACCTAAATAATGCACTCAAAAATTTTTACTTCCTGAAGAAGAAATTATAAACCAAATCCTAAAAAAATAGGAGAAGGCTTACTAAACCTTCCCTTTTTAAAGGAAACCATCAACACTTTCTAGGATAATTATTGCCTTCTAGACAGAAACACTGCAACGGCAACAATCACTATAAGGATAAGAGCTCCGATTCCGCCAAACATCAAGTTTGACCCGATTTGCTGGCTAGTCAATAGTTGTCCAAGACCGGTTAGTGTGAAGAGTGTAGTAGGATTGATTTCAAAAACGTTAATTCTAGCCTGAGTCGCATTGTAAGCAGGATCCACTTCCCCACCCTGGTCGGATATAAGATAATTCACCAGACCCAACCACTCTGGAATCGCCGTATTCGGATCGTTCGGATCTAGGAGAACTAGGATAAGGGGAATATACTCTTCTGGATCAGTGGGCAAAGGATCTCCTGTTGAGTTCCTCATTGTTATTGCGAACATAGGATACATTTTTCCGATCTCTGGAATTAGGAGCGACGCCTCCAAGTTAATGCATACCCTATACAGTTTGGTATCATTTATGGGAGCGTAGGTTCCATTTTGGAAATCTTGTTCAATGCTGATTATCTGAGAACCGGGCATTCCCAGAGGAGTATAGGTCACTCTTAGTCCAGAAATTTGCATGAAATAGTCGCCACCCGCATACACTGCAAACTCCATTACTTTTTTAACATCACTACCATAGAGGTAGAAGCTGGTCATAAGCCAACCGTAATAAGGTCCTTGGTAAGGTAC
>NZ_JBRAKS010000492.1:0-2201 GCF_052745115.1 Candidatus Jordarchaeum sp. | reverse complement strand
CTCTCAAAGAAAGAGTTAAAAAAGGCTGAAATATAAAAAGAAGGCAAACTCGAGCAATCCCATCACCAACCCCACACAAATACCCACCCAACTGCGTAAGTCCTAATTTTTATAAAAATTTTAATTTGAAAGGGAAACTCTATTATATTATATTTTTGGATATGTAATATTAGGACGTAAGTATTTAATTCGGGAAATTTGGTGAGTTGCTTTGGAAATAGTATCATTTGAGCCTTATCATATTGGTATAAAATTGCTTCCTCATGTAAATCTCGGTGTGCTTGAAGGTAAATTGAGGAGAGTTTTGAAAGAAAAGGGATTTGAGGGTACTGAAAAACCTGTTGTTGAATTACCAGTAAAGTTTGGTCCACCAATAGAGGTTGTAGGTGTTAAAAATGACGTAAGAATAGAATTACATATTCCCGCTTCAGCGCTTAATACCATTGGAGAAAAACCAGAGATCGTTATGGCAGTTTTTGAGGAAATTAATACTATTTTACCTGAGTTGAATTATGATCTTAAGGCAACTGTAGCCTTCTATGAGATATTGGCAAACATTCTAATAAAATCAAAGAAACGTCCAGTAGAAATGATTAATAAAGCGTTAAAAATTAACTTAGAACCTCTTAAAGAAATAGGAGAAGTTGTGGTGGATTCTTTTAGAATTATAAATATATCCCCCAAAGAAGAGGAAAGCTCTTTAAGAATGATTGTCGAGCCAAATCCAAATAATCCCGATTCTATGTATCTTGTTAGACTATCGTTCCAATCACCCAAAATGGAAAAAATTGCGTCATTCCATAATGAATTACAAAGTAGAATATTAAAGACTATTAATTCCTTGGAGTGATTTTTTTGTCAGAATATTTTGTAGAAGATGAATTAATAACCAAATTTGAATCACCTTTAGAAGCGTTCAGTAGGGTTCACGGTACTTCTGATAGAAGATTAGAACTATTCCTTAATGCTGAGACTAGTGCTATCTATGAATCAAAGGATGTAATTAGGTATTTCTCAACTAGATCTAGTATTATTAGATGTGTTTTTAAAGAACTTGAAAATCTTTTTAAATGTGTGGAGGTTAAGCCTCGTTTATTTGAACCCATTATATCCACTAACTATTTTTTAAGCGCAAAAACTATTTTTAGTCCTGAAAGAAGAACTTTTTCAATAAATCCAGAAGTAAGAGAGATTCTGGAAAAAGATGAATTATCAAGAACAATCTTGGATAATGTATTACTTGAGATACAAGAAATTTTAGAATTAAGGGATGAGGATTATACTATTAATATTTCCCTTGTGCAGGATATCGAGGTTCCGGAATGGAAAGAAATTTTATTTTCAGTTCAAGTTGAGAATAGGAACTATGATGATAAGATGAGACTTTGGGAAGAGATTGAGGAAGGAGTTAGAACAAAAATAGAACAAATTAGAGAGAAATATCCTGAGGACGAATGGAAAATAATAGATAAAATAAATGAGAATCTCGCTATAGAAGTTGTAGAAATACAATTATGAGTCAGGAGAGAAATCGATGTCCTTCGACCCAAAGGATTTCCTCAAATTATCTAGGAATCTAATTAGTGATGTAAATTATAATACTCAAGAGTCGGTTTTTAGGACATCAATCTCTAGGGCGTACTATTCCGCATTTTTAGTATGTAGATCTTGGTTGGAAACAAAAGGATTCCGATTTCCCCCAACGTCTGATGTACATGAAAAGGTAATTAAATATTTACGACGAAGAAATGTGTACGTTAACCTAAATCGGAAGACTAGCGCAGTGGCAGATGTTCTTGCCAAACTGAGAAGGGATGGAAGAAACGAAGCTGATTATAATCTTCAAAAAAATTTCAAAATAAACGATGTGTCAAAATGGATAAGAGACGCAGAATACGTTATAAACGCTATCCCTTAACTCTCTTTACACTGTAGAACTAAGCTAATCTCAATTACCATTAAATGTGGTATCGAGTACAACATCATTATTCATAATATTTTTTCTTTTCTCTCCCTTGAACACCTCATCCAAATCCCCTTTAAGTTCAACTTTCTCTAATTCTTTCATTAACGCGTTAATGCTCGGTTTTACGACTATCCTAACCTTAACTCCTTCTGGAAGGTCGACTCTTTCAACAGGTTTGAACACACCGTTGTCCGAAACTTACCCATCTAGGACACTTCCAGATGGTGTTCGGTTC
>NZ_JBRAKS010000491.1:0-2201 GCF_052745115.1 Candidatus Jordarchaeum sp. | reverse complement strand
TCATCCCCGAGAAGCGGTATCCTCTGTTGTTCTTTAATATTCATATAAACCTCCTTTTTAGAATTATTTTAATGATGTAATTATTATAATCAATTTTTAGAAAATATCAAGGAGGTGTAAAAGTCCTTGACTTATACATTGGAAAAGTTAATTGAATGTAACGAAACAGGGTCAGTCTACACATTTCGCAATATCAGGCTTTTTTATTTGCTTAATCTTTCTTTTCAGTTTTTTGTCCTTACTCAGTTCCTCCTGAAAACGTCGGCTACTCTGTGATAATGCCGATTCACCTATAACAAAACATCTACCTACCTCATTTAGCCTCAAACCACTATATCTATGGCAGAGGTAAAGCACCGTCTTCCTCCATTCTGTTGAGTCGCCCCCAAATACCTCTTTTGCCTTTACCTCAACCTCCTCAATCGAGGATCCAGAGATTAGCTCTCTTAATGCCGGTATATCCCGCCCTACCTCTCTGTTTCCAAGATACTTATCCTTTATCATTTTAATAAAGTCGATACCCCCGAGGATGGTAGATGCCACTACTTTATTTAAAGGACTTTCGTATTCATAACCAATAGATTCATTAACAAACTGCCGATACCTCTTTTGTGCATTATAAATGTCTCTCCCAAAATAACAGTGTTATAAGTTCATCAAATAATCTTCTATCCCAATCTATTGCTTCTACCGCATAAATATTCGGGCTTATTTCTCTAACAGCCATTTTAATCTTCCTTTTTAAATGCTAATTTATCTGCTCTACAAATAGGGCAGACCCAGTCATCGGGTAAGTTTTCAAAAGATGTGCCGAGTTTTATACTAGAATGCTGGTCGCCTTTTTCCAGGTCATAGACATAATCACAAACAGTGCACTTATAATTTACCATTGCTTCAATCCTCCTTTGGTTCTCTTCCTTTATATAGGTTGGTGCTGTCTTAGGTGATTTTCCACCTTTTATTTGGTGATAGTAAGCGTAAGTCATCGGCTCACCGTCTTTAATGATTTCAGCATCAACCACATTCCCAACAAAAATCGTATAAGTTCCTACATCTAAGCTGGTATTGACCTCAGCTTCCAAGTAACCTATGGCATTTTCCAGAACTATGGGTGCGCCAGTAATGCCTACTTTGAAACTGATGTCTCTGAATTTCTCTGATTTTCTACCGGATTTAAATCCAAAATTACCGATAAACTTCATCGGTGTCTCATTTGATAAGATTGAAACAGCAAAAAATTTGGATTCTTGGATATATTCGTGAGTTAGATTCTGCTTGTTTATACTCACTGCAATTGTTGGAGGCTCAGATGTTACTTGAAATACAGTATTGGCAATCTGCCCATTAATCCTTTCTCCCTTTCTTGAACTAACAACATACAAGCCATAACTAATTTTGCAAAGAGTTTTAAGGTTCATTTCCCTAGCTCCTCATGCAGGCGGGGATTTGGGTCGAGGCGAACGTAGCGAGCCGAGCCAGATACCCGTTTGGGAGCCGACCCGAACGTAATGAGGGCGGGTCCCAATAGTGATTCTCTATGTCTTTTACCACTCCCTTATTTTTTTTGGTGATTGGACGTGTTTTATCTTTAGCATTATTATGACGATAACTTGTGTTTACTGTTTTGAGTTCTATTCACTAATCTTCCAGAGTAATGTCAATTCTATCTTTCTCCGGAACAACATCATCAAAATGAGCTGATAAACTTTCGCATGCCTCCAATTTCATCCAACCCCCAAATTTACCCCTTCTTTCGCAAAGATTGCCACTTCGTTATTATTTTTTAATCTCGGTACTATTTACATCGAAGATTAATTCAGCAAGTTCTTCAAAGTTCATATTCCACTATCAATATCGCCCCGATGCCCAATGTTTGCTAACTTGTTTCTATACGAATTGAATGTATAATATCGGCATTTTGTTGTATATTATACAAAATCTATGTAAAATTATTATTAAAATTAATAACAATCACTTAACAATTTTAAACTAATGGTAAAAAATAACTTCACAAAAATACTAAAAGGCTCTATAATTAAGAGCCATGAAACCGTTAAAGATTACCAATACATAAGTAATAGAAGAGAAACTTCTCAAGCAAGCCCCTTTAATTCCTGTAGGTGGGCGGGCATTTGATAAAGAAAAGTGATATTTCAAGACCTGATATTATGAAAAAAGCTGCACGCCCCAATGGGTTATAA
>NZ_JBRAKS010000490.1:0-2206 GCF_052745115.1 Candidatus Jordarchaeum sp. | reverse complement strand
CTGGTGGCCATTTTGAACCGGAATGGGTGGCCTGTTTGACCGGAATATCCAAAGGAAGGCGAAATCCAGGGCTTCAGCCGCCGCTATCTCATCAGCGCCATCGCTTCCCTCATTTTGGGGCTTATCGTCACCCTGCTTATTTTCCCCCAATTCTCCTCGCCTCCCCCCGACTCCTCATTCGAAGCTTATTTTAAGCTTTTCTGCCTGGCCTTTGGGTTTGGCTTCGGCTTCGATTCAATCCTTAAAGAAGCCAGCCAATGGCCCCTGATGTATAAAAAAAGAAAAGAAGCCATTAGCTCCAAGGGTGCGCATCTCAATCAAGAATAAAAACGATTGAAGACCTTAGAGGATCGATAAAAGGTTCCTCTGATTGATTCCAATGATAGAAAGAACGTTAGCAGATAACCATATTTATCACCATCTCAACGAATTCCAGGCGAAGCCTCACTTCCATTGCGCAGCACTAATTTCCATCCCGAACTTGCCACGAAATCAGTTCCAGGCGGCAACGACTCATCTCTCGCGACAGGCAGTCCATTGTCAAGGATTCACACTCCACAATGTCAAGGATTGACACTCTACACAGACATGGTCCATGCGGAGGCAAAGGGAAAGGCCGAAAAATAGAAGCATAAGAAAAAGTAGGCCCTCCCTTTTTCCGTTCTATGATATATAATTAGATAGTAAAGGAGTTATTGAATGAACAGATGGAATGACTGGCTGGAACAGGGCAGGAGGGACTTTGAGCGAGCAAAGTTAGACCTTGAAAATAAATATTATGAATGGGCATGCTTTACCTCCCAGCAATCAGCAGAAAAGGTCTTAAAAGCACTTGCACTTAAGCTCGGCTTAAATATATGGGGGCACTCTCTTATAGAGATAATCAATATTCTGACATGTAAGATTGATATCCCTGAGGAATTGAAGGACAAAGCAAAACTCCTTGATATATATTACATCCCGACAAGATATCCGAATGGATTTCCTTCAGGCAAGCCAGCGGATTACTTTACTGAAAAACAGGCAAAGGAGGCAATAGATGCGGCTGGTAGTATCATCCGGTTCTGTGAAAGCAATCTGGCTAAATAGAGAGGAAATACTTAAAAAATTGCGAAAAGTAAGTGAAGACGCATCAAAGGAATTTCCGGAAATACATGATATACGGCTATTTGGTTCTCTTGCAAAGGGAGAAGAAACCGGGTTAAGTGATATTGATATATTTATTGTGGCAGAAAGGCAGGACCCAAACCCAGTAGAAAGAATTAAGCGCTATTTTAGTTTTTTTTCTGACAGGCTCAAGATAGGGATAGATATAATTGTGGCAACACCTGAGGAAATGGAAAATTATAGAGCCACGCTGGAAGGCAGTATACTTTTAACAACCCCAAAAAGTAAGATCTCGAATACTATACAAACCAGATAGAGATGAAAGAAGATAAAAAGCTAAATTCCATTTTCAGGACATACCCTGAGATAAAACTGGTGTATTTATTTGGTTCAATGGCAACAGGCAGCGAGGGTCCCTTAAGCGATTATGATTTTGCCATTTATCTTGATACAAAAGATAAAACAAGGATTTATGAGATTAAAGCCGATATGATTGTCAGAATCGGCAAGCTACTAAAAACCGATAGTATAGATGTGGTCATTTTGAATTTAACGGATAACCCTGTCTTGAGATACATGATCATTAAAGAGGGCCGTTTGATCTATGAGAAGGAGCCGTTTAAGGTAATTTTAGAACCTATAATTTTAAATGAGTATTTTGATTTCCAGAAAATGCTGACTAAACATAATTTAACAAAGGCGCCTGTGTGGGCCGTATAAAACTAATCGAAAACAAGATAAGTTCTGTAAAGAAATATCTGAAGATACTTCAGCGCAACACTTGCTGCCAATCTTGTCAAAATGGTTGGATTCAGGAACATCATAACCCATGATTATGAAAAGATAGATTATGAAATTGTCTGCAATATATTGCAAAAAGGAGATAAAGCTATTAAAAATTTTCTAACGAGGATAGAGGAAAAACTGAAATTGAAATAATACCAATGTCCTATTTTCGAGAATGTGATAAAAAAATAAGCCAAAACCAAATAAACCAAAGAAACTAAAGAAACTAAAGAGACCAGATATCTTCCATTGCGAAGGAATAACTTCCAGTCGTTATCGACTACTTTCCAGCGACGAACCTTTGGTGAGGAGG
>NZ_JBRAKS010000489.1:0-2217 GCF_052745115.1 Candidatus Jordarchaeum sp. | reverse complement strand
AAGATCACGACTAGCCCCAACAACAGCAAAAACATTTTTCTTATCCAAAAAAGCCCATATCAATTTTTGATCCATTATCACCCCAATTTTTAGGTTTTTAACTTCAATTTGAATGTTTTGTTTATTTTTCTTTATGAGTTATTGCGTTAACGGGGCATTTCTTCTCACATTCCAAACAAAACTTACAGCTTTTAGGATTCACCACCACAGGCATATCGTCAAGCCATTCTATCACTCCAAAGCTACATGCTTTAACACATTCTTTACATCCAACGCACTTTTCATAGTTTATTTCCATCTCTACAGTCAATTTTTTCGGTCCTAAAGGTAGCGCGTTATTTTCTGCTCCAATAACTGCTTGGGCATTACGCCGACGATCCTATCTACAAGTTTACCATTCTGGAAAACCAATAGCGTTGGGATGCCCATTATCTGGTATTGCATGCTAACTTCGTGGTTTTCGTCCACGTTCAACTTTCCAAATAGGATTTGCCCAGCATAATTTCTTGCCAACTCCTCTATTACTGGAGCGATCATGCTACAAGGACCACACCAAGGTGCCCAGCAATCGATAACCACTAGCGGATGACTCTGAATTATTTCCTTAAATGTCACGTCAGTCACCGTGATAGGTTTACTGAACACCATCGTCTTTTTGGGAGTCTCACTTTTCTTTATAATCTCCCGTAATTTTGCTCTTTTAATTCTTTCTAATTCCCTGTCCTCTTCGTCCTCCAACTAAACACCTCTGTGTTTCTTGCAAAGGGAGAAAATATATTTTAACTTTTTCATCAAACTTTACACGATCAAGTTTTAAACGAAAACTTCTAACTTTATATAACTGTTTAATCCATTATAAACTATGGTAGAAAGAAGTAAGGATTGGCTGGATCAAGCAGAAGGAGATCTTGATCACGCTAAAAATGATTTAAGGTGTGGATTTTATGATTGGGCTTGGTTTTCCGCACAGCAGTCAGCTGAAAAGGCTTTGAAGGCTGTTTTTCAAAAATTAGGAGCCGAAGCGTGGGGACATTCTGTGTATGATTTGTTGAAGAATTTAAAGGAAAGAATGATTGTTGATGACAAGCTGCTAGAGTATGCGCTAGAACTTGATAAAGTATATATCCCAGCCAGATGCCCAAATGCTCATCTTCTTCCCCTAGGAGAAGATATGCCAAAAAGGAGGCGGAGAGGCTTATTGGATGCATAGAAGAGATCTTCGAGTTCTGCAGGAGGGGTATTTTATCCAAAATTTAGCTTGGAGGAAGTCATTCAGAGAGTAAGAGAGACGGCTTTAGAATTTTGCGAAAGACTTGGAATAGAAAAAATTGTGCTTTTCGGGTCCTATGCAAAAAGGAGCATACTGTAGCAAGCGATGTTGACTTGCTTGTTGTTGTAGATGGGAAAAAATGTAGCGTGGATGAGGCGTATAGAACTTTAATGATGAACATAAATCTTCCAAGAGTTGAATTGCATATGCTGTCTGAGAAAGATTACGAACTTATGAAGAACTCCAGATGGATAAAAACCATAGAAAGAGAAGGAATTTCGATACTATAATTTCGTTTAAAAACTACAAAAGCGAAGGGTTAACCTCGTATAGTATTCCATCTCTTGAAAAGTTGCGTAGGCATGGGCTTATTACCCCTCCTGCCTTTAGTTCAACGATTATTTTGTCTATACTTGTTTTTAACTGTAACTTTTGCGAAATATCCCTGAGCAGCTGAGGAGTGATTTTCTTGACCGCAAAAGAAGTTTTTGAACTGCTTATTTCACTTCTAATTTTACAGAAAAGTTTCAAAATGTTTTCAGCCTCTCTTTCTCTGATATCTTCAAGGTACTTCTTGATGGCGTATTCAGGTCGCCACTCTCCTGTTTCCTCAGCGTGTGCAACAAGATTTTGAATGACATTCGGCATTTCGTATACTTCTCCCGCTTGTAATGTGAGTATGCTGTCCTCCCAAGCTAACGACGCACTGTATTTCGACAACATTCTCGTTGGAATTAATAGTCTCTGATTATAGGCTAGGAGTAAAATGTCTTCTTTTGCCTCTTTATCGCAGTCTATTTCTTCATAGTAAATTCTGCCATTTTTGGATGCTAAAGAAAGTAATGCTGCTAGTGAATTAACCTCTACGCCGGGATACCTCGTTTTTAAGGCACTGCTCAACTTATTTAGATTATTCACTGTTGCACTCTCTTGCGTGCATCACAAAA
>NZ_JBRAKS010000488.1:0-2227 GCF_052745115.1 Candidatus Jordarchaeum sp. | reverse complement strand
CGGGCCTGGGTTTCGTGGGCTCTTGGGGTACATGGATTGGAGGACTGTTAACCGTAGGTGTACTTGCCTTTCAGGCAATTTCCTTCAGTAGTTTATTACTAATGAACCAAGGCTTAATGACTTATGATTTCGGGCTAATGGGCTTCGCAATTCAGTTGAACGATCCCTTCTGGGGTGTGATATTCGGCATTGTACTAGTTTTTATCTTTGGTGGGGTACTCATTGCTAGTACTAGATTTTCCCTGTGGATTATGCGCTTAATTTTAATAATACCCTTGCTTGGAGGCTTTGCGACCATTTGGGTACTCTCCACTCATTCCGCTGTGGACATGATTTGGGCTTGGAACAATATCTTCGGCTGGGGAAGTAATCTTTTCGGGGCCTACGGAGACCTATTTAATACTGCTTATCAGAACTACTGGTGGTTGTACGCTTTTAATTCTTCCACTAATTCTTTAAGCGATTCGTTGGGAGCAGTTATAATCGCAATTTTTGCTCTTACAGGCTTCAACACCTTAAGCATAGTCGGCGGTGAGGTTCGAGACACTAGAAGAGTATTCTATATAGCTATGGTTTTGGGCTTGGTCTTCATAGCAATCTTCTATATTGCTTTGCTTTACCCCCTACAGGCTAACTATGGAGCTTTTATAAATATGTACAACTTTCTCACATATTCTAAGGATCCCTTAGGTATTTTGATGTGGTCTTTACCCCATTTGAGTACTACTAGTTGGCCTTACTCTTGGGTTCCTGCTTGGGGTAGTTTATTGCCCCAAGATACTTTCCAGTACTGGATTCAGTATGGTGCTTGGATATGGGCTGGGAAGACGCCGGTGCCTATTCCTGCGAGTGTTCCGCTTTTTGCTGCTCCTCTTTCGGGTTTGAGCTGGATTGGATTGTTCATTATCGGTGCCGGTGTTCTCTGGATGATCAATTCTATTTTGCCCATACTTCTCACAAATTCGAGATACATCTTTGCTTGGAGCTTTGATAGGGTGGTTCCTACCCGGATTAGCACCTTAAACGAGCAGACCACAACGCCCATTTACGCCATTCTTATCTGTATGGTTATTGCAAGTGTTGGAGTCGTTTTGAGCTACTCGAGTACTCTTCAAGCAGCAATTAACGTGGTATTCTTAGGTGTTTTTTCTGTTGCATTGACTGTCCTTTCTGGTCTTTTGTTCAGACGCAGGAGACCTGATCTCGCTGAGCGTACCTACAATCCCAGAATCGGAAGATTTCCTGTGCTGGGTATATGCGGAGTAATCGCAGCAATAACTATAATACCGTTGATAATCGGTGCTATTGCCTCTTTTGACATCAGTTCACTTCTCACAATCGTTGTCGTCTACACTCTTGGAGCAATAGTGTACCTAGTGATGAGAAGAAGGAATAGAAAGGCCGGAGTTGACCTGGACTCCATTTTCAAGAGTATTCCCCCAGAGTAATATTCCTCCTCACCTTTTTTTAGTTTCTTTATCTTTTGTCTACATTTTTTTAATGTTCCCTCTTTTTTTGAGAAGACATAGATTCAATTATTAAAATCTTGGAAATAATCTTTTTCCTTAATTTAGTGGCGGCCAAGGGTTAGGGTAATTTGTGAGACTTGAAATAATATTATAATAAATATTTTTTTGAGTGAATTAGAAAATTTATTTTGGAGGATGAAAATTGCGTTTGCTGGAAACCAATGTTGGAAGTAGATCGGTTAGGGGAAAAGATCTCCTAATTTATAGCGTTTGTATTAAGAATGAGTATCCGGATATTTTAATGGAGTTTACCAACGGAAAGACGGCTCTATGGGCCTGCTTGGAACTGGAACATCTCAATATGCTGGTTTATAAGATAGCGACTATGTTAAGGCTTAGTGATCCTCCCAAATCTATTCACGTTTTAACTGTAGATGGTTCTCCTCACTGCGTACAGTTACATTATGCAGTGGAAGAAGCTAAGAAAATTTCTGGTTCCAAAATTGAGGTGAGACACTTTGTACTCTCTAAAGGTGTGGTAAAAGAAGTTTCACCCCTAAGGGTTAGGAAATCCAGATATTTGGGAAAATTAGATTAAAAAATGATTTGCTTTTTGGGGAAGGAGGTGTGAGAAAAAATTTATGTTAGTAATATTTTTATTTGGTTATAGATTTATTTTTTTAAAAAATTTTATTTTTTCGATTTTTTTTGGGACCCCGTCTTAGGTATGTAGTTTTTCTGGTTGTTGTTTGTCTTAT
>NZ_JBRAKS010000487.1:0-2238 GCF_052745115.1 Candidatus Jordarchaeum sp. | reverse complement strand
GGCAGGTGCTCCCCTATGAAGCAGGAACCGAACACCATTTAGGCGGTGTCCTAAAGGGGTAAGTTTCGGACAACGGTGTAGTAAGTGTGGAAAGGAGCCTAAGGATTGTTGGGACTGTAAATATTTCCTTGGACAAGAACTGGCCTTCGATATTGATCCTGAGAATGTGGTCTGTCCTTATCACGGAAACTATGAAAAGAAAATGGAGATACACCAAGGGCTCAGCTTCTGCATGTACGAGTTCAAAGTGGTGAGGCAAAAAACTCTGGAGCTGTATGAGGAACTAAATAGAGAATACTCGGAGTTCCGATTCGTGTACTCCGGCAGAGGATTCCACATCCACGTTATGGATCAGGAAGCGGTAAGAATGAAGAAAAGGGAAAGAGAGAAACTTGGCGAAAAATGGGCTAGGAAGTATCCCATTGATCCTTGGGTTACGAGCGGAGAAATGAGGCTCATAAGGCTTCCCTACTCACTGCACGGAATGGTCTCCAGAATCTGCATCCCCCTAAGCCTAGGAGAAATAAAAAGTTTTGACCCCAGAAAGGATAGAAAATGTTTCCCTTCATTTCTAAAAAACATAAATAAGCTTCGCTTCTTAGACAAAATATGAAAATATCAAGTTTTTCATAGAAAAATCTAAATTACTTTTTCTTCTTTGCCTTAACTTCCTTACCTTTATAGTAGTATTCTTTTTTCTTTTTCTTCTCACTCATTATTAGAAGCCCCCTAATTTTCAACCTCTTACATATAAAAAATTTTCAGAACTATTTATACTTTGCTAGGCCTTAAATTTCTAATTCCCTATTAGACCATTATATTTTTTGATAGATTATTGTGAGTGAAATAATAAATAAATTAATCAATAATTTTGATTAATTGTTATAAAAAGGGGGAGGTTGGTTAGGTGGGAGGTTCTCTCTTCTTTAATACGAGTCCTACCAACCACGCTGAACCCAATGTTATGAAGAAGCCAGTGATTCCCGCAAGTAAGGAAGAAAGATACTTAGCACCACTGAAAGCTTCACCCAACTGATAGAGCACAAGTTGAGGTATCTCAATGAATGAACTATAGTAGAGCTCATAAATAATTAGCGGATAGAGCTGTGGAATATAATAGTCGGGAAAGAGAGCATAGGAAATGGTGTATGAATAAATTGGGAGCAAAGCACTAAATTCAATTCCAGTGAAATAACTCAATAAGTCACTATAGAGGGCTAAGTCTTCTGAAACTTTTTCTAAGCCGTCTGGATTGCTCGAAGCTAATGGTAGAAAAACTGCAATCACAAGCAATCCTGCGAATACTCCCCACTTAAACCAACTTTGACTCCAAGTCTCCTTGGAAACTCTTTTTACCGTTTCCCAAGCACCCAACCTATTTAACCTCCATACTTTTTTTCGAGTTTTTTCTTGGATTATCCTTTTTTTCACCTGGGTTTGAAGCTTCTTCCATCTTTTCGGTTCTCCAAGACAAAAGTCGTTTTAAACCTATTTTTGGTAACTCTAGTAAGTCTGGTCTCATTCTAATGACGTACTCTATCACAGTTACAGTGATTATAGCTTCCCCAATTCCAATTACTAGATGCCATCCAACCATAGCAGGTACAGTGTATTGCAATCCATAAGGGAAAGTGTAGGACCAACCCAACTGTAATCCGCAGGCCAGTGCGGCAAGTACTATCGCTAAGTAGGAACCCACAGCAGCACCTATTCTTATGCCCCAGTTTCCTTTTCCAACAAGTTTTCTAACACCCAGATAAAGGTAGTAACCCACAAAACCACCAATTACACCCATGTTGAAAATGTTTGCTCCGAGAGCTGTAATTCCACCATCGGCGAAAACGAAAGCTTGTATTAGCAGAATTATCGACATCGAAATGAGAGCCCCGAAGGGACCCAGAAAAACGGATATCAGAGTGCCACCAACGAGATGCCCACTGGTGCCTCCTACAATCGGAAAGTTAATTAGCTGAAACGCAAAAACACCTGCCGTAAGCACTGCAAAAAGAGGGATAGCCTTAGTACCGAGATACTTTTTAGCCTGAAAAAAGGCGGGAATAATGAAAGCTAAGGAAACAATTACAAACACTATAACCAAGGTAGGATCTAAATAACCGTCTGGGATATGCATGTTTTATCCTCCAATACTTTTCTCCGATTTTTCCTTCATAATTGAGTAATACTTTTTTTGAAAAAAGTATTACTGTACTAACGCTTTATAGGTATATTATATAAACT
>NZ_JBRAKS010000486.1:0-2253 GCF_052745115.1 Candidatus Jordarchaeum sp. | reverse complement strand
TAAAAGAACTCCTAACATTCAAAATACCAATCAACACATAAAGGGGACACTACCTAATTTTGGGTCCTTAGTTACTGAGGAGGATTTAGTCTGCCCTCATACAGGGCAATGGGTATTATTTTGATTGTAGTATTTTTATCGCTTTCTGCCTTGGGAAGTGTGGTTGCTGCATTGTTCTATTTAGCTCTTTTACTTGATCCTTCATTGCTCATTCTCTATCATGTTGTGTGATATGTTACGGGCATCTCTTTTCCTTGGCATTTCATTTATCAGGGATTTATTATGCTTATTATTGTCAAGTATTTTCAATTTCTAGCAATGACTTGGCTGCTAGAATCTCAGGTAATATTTTACACTCTGCTGGGTATCGTACTCGTAATTATGGCTATAGGACTACTGCGAATGAAGAACTGGGCACGAATAACTACCATAATCTATACTCTATTAATAATCATCTTCGCCTTTGTCTACTTTGCATTCTTCCTAATCACGGGTTACGACTACATGTTTTTTGACGTAAATATTCTTGCGGTACTATTTTCCTTTGGACCAAGAGATTACTTTGCTCTTCTAGGGCTCTTTACAACGGTGATTTCGTTAATAATAGGGATAGCAATCCTCGTATACCTGTTCGGAGATGTTCGGTACGAGTTCCAGTAGCTCAACCAGTAAGCACTCTCTCTACAATTTTACAAAAATAAAATCTTTTAAAAAGAGCAAATTTTGAATTATTTTATGAGTTCTCGTGCATGTTTTCTGCTTTCCTTCGCCTGCTCTGCAGTTGAACCTATTTCTAAGCCATAGGTTTTCCCTAGATTCAGGACTTCCGAGACTGATAGGTTGAGTATTTCCGCGGTTTTTGAGAGTGAGATTTTTCCTTTAGCGTAGAGATTTAGAACATAGGGTTTTATCCCTTCATATAGTAGCTTCCTTAAGGCAGTCTTTTCATCTATGTGCTCCTCTTTAGCTAAAGTCTCCACCACATACTTCATGTTTTCGGTTATATTTAGATTAATTTCCACCCTTGATCACCTTTTTAGCAGCCAAGTAATTCTCTCTAGTAATGTAGGGTTTTAACATATTTAAATATCCTAAAGGATCGCATCAGCTTTCAAATTGAAAAATAAGCGTAGAGTTGCTTTTTCGCCGGAGCCAAGTTCTTCTCTTTCTTTCAAAATGTCTTTAGCCATTTCATTCTCCTCAGTCTTCATAAACTTTAAAATATCGCCTTTAACAAGTTTTTCAATTATGAAGGCATCCTCATACACCTTTTTCTTACCTCTGGTCACCACTTCCTCGTAAACTTCGCTGGATATGAAACACGAAAATCGCTTGAGCACTTGCTCTATAATAGAAGATTTGACTGGCTAAATTAACCCATCAGAATCTAGAATAAATATACTCATACAAAATATCTAGCTTCTCAACAATAAATAATCTTCTTGTCCAGTTAGGTAAATATTTTAATAGTAAAGAAGGATTAATAGTTTTAGTAAGGAATTTATTTTTGGTGTTTTATACTATTCCTTGGAATGGTTTGTTAGCATAAATTCTTTAGAGGGAGAATACGGTTTGAATGGGGAAGATGGTTTCGCATCATCGAGGTTGAGGGTAATTCTGATATCTGCCATGTTTTTTGCGATCATTTTGTATCTTTACGGAGTTTTCTCTGGATTTTCTCACATTTTTGGATTTTATAAAATAATAGAGATTGTACCCTCAATAACTTTTGTCGATGTTCCTGGATTCTTCTTCGAATCTTATCCCGGTTTCACTGTTTCGAATTATTTGTCCTCATGGTACTTTGATTCCCGAATCATCTCCCCCTTTGGAGTACTTTTTCTAATTTTTGCCGCTTCTGCTGTAGCCTTATTACTCTTCGGTAGACCATTTGCGATGTATATTTGTTCCATCATTGCTGGCTTCTTAGTATTCACGCAGTATATTATACTTGGTACTGTTGTGGGCTCTGTTTTTTGGGGATACGATTTGTATGTTTTTCGATACGGGTTTGGATTTCCCATCCTCTACCTAGTAGAATTTTGTTTCAATAATAATTATTTACTAATTTTGCCCGCGATTCTCTTTCAATTTGCAGCTGCGGCATACTTGATTCACCATCTGTGGAGCAAAAAGATTCTGTTATCCGGCGTAATAGAATCGCCAAGCGCTGAGCATTTCATGACCTTATAAAAAATAGCAATAATCACTTCCTATGGGGCACTAACTTTACTATCTTATACACTTATATTT
>NZ_JBRAKS010000485.1:0-2259 GCF_052745115.1 Candidatus Jordarchaeum sp. | reverse complement strand
ATCCATCTATCTATCTTCCGTCGCCGCCAGTTGGGCGGAGACGCAAAACGCCTGCCAGAGCGGAGAGGTTCATGCCTTAAGGGCAGGTGCTCCCCTATGAAGCAGGAACCGAACACCATCTGGAAGTGTCCTAGATGGGTAAGTTTCGGACAACGGTTGCCGTTCCCATGAGAATGTCGCTCACCGCCGGTTTACACCCACAATAGCTGTGCCTATGGTATACTGCGAACAGTTCTGCTGCTTGACCTGCAAACTCCCACTCCCCGCACATAAAAACATTATCCCAAGGAATAAACACATCATCAAAAACGGTAAGAGTTTCCGTTACACCCCACCTGGAACGGAAGGGTGAATCAATCTCTCTCTTCTCCCTCGGGGTAACAGAGCGCGCAATCAGTTTCAATCCCTCAGCATCAATGGGCACTGCGAAAGAAACAGCGTAATCACTATCCTTGTCTCTCAAGGCTCTAGTGGGCATTATTATGAGCTCGTTTGAGGGAACAGCAGCGGTGGTGTGACACTTGGCACCCCTCACCACTATACCATCATCCCGCCTCTCCACCACCCGCACATAGAGATCGGGGTCAGCTTGCTCCGAAGGTCTAAGACTGCGATCGCCTTTAACATCGGTCATAGCACAGGTAGAGCTAATATCTTCTTTCTGAAAATGAGTCAAATGGTTCTTAAAATTTTCATAGTAACTTGTGCCATGTTTTAAGTCTATTTCGTGGGTTACTATGGATAAAGCGTTTAGAGCATCCATGGCCATGCATCTTTGAATACAGCAGCACTGGCGAGCATACATTCTGATCATTTGGACCTTCTTAATAAGGTCGTCAGAGCTCTGATTAACATGGGTGAAACGATTAACCATTTCATTTGTTAAGTGGGATTTGGCAGTGGTAAATTCTTGGTATCGGGGATCATGAGCCAGCTCATAGATTAATCCGATAACATCAATCTGAGGTTTTAATAAAGGATGATTGATCCGATTCTCAACTTTCTCACCAAACATGTAAATCTCTGGCTTCTGCTTTTTTAGACTATCAATAAACTGTTCTTTAGTTTTTAACATTTGGAAACCTCAAAGTCATGTTGTAGAACAATAAACTATTTTTGAAAATAAATTTTAGGCATACACTATATTCTATAAAATATTAGCATTTTTAATGCAATATTGAGAATATCCTGTTTTGTATTGTTGATTAAACATAAGTTAACTTTTTAATATAAAAATCGTATAAATATCTTATACTAATTGTAAATAATATTGCGATTAGTGAGAAAACCATTGAATTGGTGTTGAATGTGGCGAGGTATAACTTATCGGATTTTAAAATGCTCGAGAAGGCTCCGTATGAGCTACCAGAACCTAAACTATTAACAGAATTTGTCATAGAGGGCTATAAAGCTGTGGAAAAAACATACGGTCCAGTTTATACCACTAATTTCATAAAATATGCTTTGCGATTTGTGAAAATGAAGGTAGGAGAAGAGCCGGTAGAAGAGATTAAAACTTTGGACCAGTTAAGAGATTATCTAGCCTCATTGTCCGACAAGTATAGCTTCCCCTACTGTGCAGCTGTATACGCCCAGTTTAATGTTGAAAATCTTCTCGAAGGTAGAATCGGTGCTGCAAGCATGGAGATGGGTCATAGCAAAATTAAAGATGTAGAAAAAGTTGAAAACATCGAAGATAGAGATATCGACATACAAGGAATCCTCGAGAAGTATCGAGAAGACATGATTTCGACTAGGATGGCTCATCATGAAATGGGATATAAGGCAAATGGAGATGGAAGTCTAGACATAATTTATCCCACGTGTTACCTGAAGGAGGCTTGCAAATTAGCCTTTGATGAAGGTTTGGCAAAACGGCGTGACGGTACAATACAATGCGGAATAATGCAGTATAACTGTCAGTATTTTAAACTGGTTACTAGCTACAATTGGGACTTTAAACTCGTAGAATATTTTGAGCCACACTGTATCGCACATTGCTTTATGTTCTAATCCTTCCTAACAGATTGTCGTCAAAAAAACTCAAAATCAAAAAATAATACTTCAACTGGATCCACAAATTGTGACGGAAAAAAGATGAACAAAGAAAGAATCTTAATACATTTCAAATATTTTTCACTTTTTTTGTTTTCACTACTAAACCCTACTATAATTAGTCGTTTTCTAAAAAGGCTACATCTTTTTTTGTTAAAAAACCTACATAAGCTTCGCTTTTTAGACAAATTATAAAAAACCTTT
>NZ_JBRAKS010000484.1:0-2284 GCF_052745115.1 Candidatus Jordarchaeum sp. | reverse complement strand
GTATATTTGTATCAAATTTTTAATCTATCGGAATTAATAGTAGATAAAATATTTATTTAATAAGTAAGAAGCTGAGAGTATGCACATTATTTATCCGGAGAAGTTAGAAACAGTTTTGAAGATGCGAGACGGGACGGAAGCACTGGTCAGACCGTTAAAACCGGATGAGGACAAAGATAAACTATACGAAATGTACAGCACACTCTCCAAAGAAACAAACTATTACCGCTTCCTAAACTATCAACCCGTCACCAGGTGGATAGTGGAGCAGTGGTGCGAAGTAAACTATGATGACAAAATGGCTCTGGTAGCAATAGTGAAAGAAAATGGGAAAGAAAAAATCATTGCCGATTCCCGATACTACGTGGATAAAACCACTGAGGAAGCCGAGATAGCAATAGTGGTACACGACGATTATCAAGGTCAGGGAATAGGGACAGAACTACTCGAATATACAATAGAAGTGGCTCGAAAAATGGGGGTAAAAAGGTTGTACGCTTACCTGTCTCCTACAAATAGGAGAATAATTCATGTGGTTAAAAAACTTGGCTTCGCGGTCAAATGGGTTTCTGATATCGGCGAGTATAAAGCCGACTTGCCTCTGCAATAAGATTCTCGAACAATATTGATTTAATGTTTAAGTTATTTGGACTGCTATCCGGATACTACATTACATTCTAAATGGGAGTTTTGTTTCTGGGGGAATTGTATCGATGTATTTATTTCTAAAATCTTCGCTTAGCATTGGGCACTCGTTGAAAATGCAGGGTTCACTGTACATTGGGTGACTCCACATTTTTTCTAGAATGACTTTTAGAGGCTCGTCCCTGATATTTCCAAAGGAGAGGGGCATAAAACAACATGGTTGAACATCTCCATAGGGGGAAATGTAAATGTATTCTTTGTCTGCCACTCCCCTACACCGGCTTGAAGCTTGATTTTGGAAGTAGAAATCTCGACACACAAATGGGAAATCCACGAGTTTTCTTACCCTCTTTTCCTCCTCGGGTGACAGCCTTACATCAACATTGTGGAGCCATCTACCAGCCGGGGTGGGCAATAGGTATCTTACTCCCGTGGCACCCAAATCTTTTGCCATTTGGATCACTTTTTCAAAATCACCGTTAGCTAGATTTTCTTTCGTAATATAGGTAGATAGTACACAATGTAAGCCCACATCAAGCGCATTTTTCACCGCTCCGACAGCTTTTTCAAAACACCCTTTATATCCTCGATACTCATTGTGTACTTCGGCGTACGGACTGTCGATACTAACGTAGAGTAGATCAAGTCCACTGTCTTTCAATTGTTGAGCGTAATCTTTTGTGACCTTTATCCCATTAGTATCCACAAACACGAACACTGATCTATCTCTAGCGTAGCTTATTAGCTCCATGAGGTCTTTTCTCAAGGTTGGTTCCCCACCGAAGAAGTTGACCACCAAAGCTTTATCGGCTTGATCCAGCACGTTCTTAACCTCTTCAGTTGTCAAATCTCTATGCTTTTCTTTTATGTAATTACCGGTGCAACAGTGCCTGCAATGACACTGGCATTGGTAAGTTATACCGAACATCAAGTATGAGATTGGACCTTTTTTTTCTAGCCACATGGAGAGCTTCTCTAGGTTAAAGTCTAGAGGAATACCTTTTTCCAGCCATAAGGCTCCATCATCCGCATATGGGCTTTGCTCCATTTTCAACACCCTCATTTTTTCAATTTTGCTAATTATCTTAATTCTATAGTTTAAATAGTTTATGATTCAGAAAAAAATAGGCGAAAGTCTAGATATTATAGGTGAGAAATTGGTGATGCTATTTTTCATCCCTTATGGCTGCTAGGAAGTCTATCACGAGCCTTGCAGCTAACTGAGCCGTAACACCCGTAGGATCATAAAGTGAGTTTACCTCCACTAGGTCAAACCCTACAATTTTTCCCTTCTTTGGAAGAGCGGTGAGCATGTCCCTCATCTGAAGGTACGTGAATCCTCCAGGCTCCGGGGTTCCTGTTCCGGGAGCCACTGACGCATCAAGGGAATCTATGTCTATGGATACATATATTTTTTCATCATATGGAATTTGCTCTAACACCCATTTCGTTCCCTGTTTTATTGCTTTCTCAGCCGTAATTATTTTGGAGCCATACTCCTTCGCATTATCTGTGATAAAAGTGGGATTAAGTAATCCTCGGATACCTATTTGCGTGATTCCCTTAACGTGTTCTAGCTCGGAGGCCGTTGTCCGAAACTTACCCATCTAGGACACTTCCAGATGGTGTTCGGTTCCTG
>NZ_JBRAKS010000483.1:0-2291 GCF_052745115.1 Candidatus Jordarchaeum sp. | reverse complement strand
ACTCGGAAAAGAAATTTAAAGAGGGGGGTGACAAATGTCTATGATTTCTACAGTTAATAGCAAAAATCGAAAATTAATAAAAAACTTTTAAAAAAGCTAAATTTGATTATATAGTTCATCCACCATATATAAGTAAAAATGAATTATATGATTATACTTTTGCCCTATAATAACTTTTAAAAAATTGGTGATAATTAATAGGAAGAAATATCAAAGAGAACTTCCTAGAAGAAGATGTTAATTCATTTGAATATTTTACATAAATGTTTGGAAGGAGTGTTTGAAGGAGTTGAGGGACAGAAGTCCTGCTGCGATTGGATTTTATCCGGGTAATAAACAAGCTTTGAAGGAAATGATTAAAGAGTGTTATCTCAGCGAGTTTGGACCTAAGAGTCTTCCGAAAGTCAATCCTGAGGGTCCCAGAAATATTATTGCTTGCGTCGCTCCGCACGCTGGTTATTATTATTCAGGTCCTGTGGCAGCACACTTGTATAGGGCCATCGCTAATGATGGTAAACCAGATTCTTTTGTGCTGATAGGACCTAGCCACATGGGGTATCCGGGTGCCTCAATCATGGTGGAGGGAAATTGGATAATGCCTGAGGGAAGAGTTCCTGTGGATACTATTCTTGCTAAATCCATATTGAAGAGTGGCCAAATAATTCTCGATGATGACAGTGCTCACATGTCGGAACATTCTCTCGAGGTTCAGCTACCATTTCTACAAGAACTCTACGAAGATTTGAAGATAGTACCGATAGCTATGGGGATGTCTGATTGGGAAACCTGTAAAGAGGTTGGAGTGGGAGTGGCAGAGGCAATAAAAAAAGAGAATGCAAACGCCATAATAATTGCCAGTACGGATTTAACACATTACGGAATGATGTATGGTTACGCTCCCGCGGGAAGAGGCCCAGTAGAGAAAGTTATAAAATGGGTTCATGACACAGACGGAAAAATAATTAGTAAGATTGAAAGCTTGGACGCCGAAGGCCTATTAAAATTGGTTCGGAGAGAGGATCTCACCATGTGTGGAGCAGCACCTGTGACTAGCGCTATAATAGCGGCAAAAGAACTTGGTGCCACAAAAGGAATAAAACTACAGTATGCGACCAGCTATGATATTCGAGGAAGCTCGGATGCCATAGTAGGTTACCTATCAGCTATAATCATAAAATAGAAATAACGGGGAATAAATTGGTCTTGTAGAATTCACTCACAGTAGTTTTCTTTTCTTAAGATTAGGTATCACCATCTCCAGTCCTAACTGTTTTAGTTTTTTCTCCGTGGGTCTTCCGGTTTCTAGGTCCCAGCCCCTCTCATCATAGTAACCATCAAGAAAACTTTCTGCAATCTCACGAGTAATAATAGTTTTTCTAAAGTAGTCCATCATCTGATAATTTTTCCCCTCATCCTCTACGGGTTCAAACCACTTATCAGGAAACCGGTCATCTTGTCTTGTGAAACCTGCTTTAACGTTAATGATTCTTTGCAGGTTCCATATCCTTTCACCGGCTTTTGTTAGCTCTTCTGGACTGGTTTCAAATCCCGTTGCTGATGAGTAAAAATCCGCACAGATGTTTATGGTGTAAAAGCGATTTATATGTCCTCTGGCACAAATGCCGAGGGAGCTTAGCACGGAGTACCAGTCTTCACCGAATTTGGTTAGTCGACCGATATCCAAGCCCGTGGAATGCTGAAATACACGGTTTACAGCTTCCAAGGATTGTCCCATTCTTTGACCGTGGCTCCTAAATTTTTCAATATCACTGCCCGGCATATAGGTGGGGGATCCTCCACAGGCCACGTGAGCTCCCATGGGATTAACAACCTGGCTGAATTCCATACTGCCTAATCCAAAGTTTCTTGGATCGAAAACTATGCTCAAATTTTTTATGTGAACCACATGCTTTTCAATATCTTTTTCTAGCATCCTAGCCGCCTGCACCATACCCTCAGCAAGTATGTCGCCGAAACCCTCTCTGTGAGCTATTTTATCCACCAAATTCATCAAGCTTTTAAAATCTCTCTTGAGTTCCAAGCCACCAGTATCCTCCCTGGTAACTATTCCCTTTTCATAGAGCCCAACAAATAAGTCAAGAACCTGCGCCACAGTTATTATGTCTAAACCGTAGCAAGACACTTTATCAAGTGCTTTAACGGCTTTGTTGGCGTCACAATCCTCGCAGTTTAAAAAGAACCATAAAGAATTAAGATACGAGGTAGTGGGGGTAATCAACCGTTGTCCGAAACTTACCCATTTAGGACACCGCCTAAATGGTGTTCGGTTC
>NZ_JBRAKS010000482.1:0-2321 GCF_052745115.1 Candidatus Jordarchaeum sp. | reverse complement strand
GTTGTGTCTCTCCGCTTTTATGTAGGCGTTCAGGTGTATCCGCTCAAACTGGTGGCGGCGAGGGCGTGGTTAGGCAGCGTTTAAGTCTTGGTCCGCCTTTGGAAGGAAACCTTTGCTTTGCCCAGCGGTGGTTCCTTTTAGCGGATTTTTGTTCTCCACGCTGATTGTCGGCTTGGTTCTCGTGGGCAGGGTTGTAGCCTTGTATTGGACGTCTCTGTGGATGTTTAGGTTCATGATTAAAGTCTAAGAATGGTATTATTTATCATTAAATCTTTCTACTGCTGTAAACCCCTTATGGTTTCTTCGATGAATTCTGTTCTCAGTATTATGTCCTTATTCTTTTCTAGTAACTTCTCTAGTCGCTTTCTCAATATCTGTTAACTCCCTCTCCAACTCTTTCTTTGTTTCAACGAGAGCCTTCCAAGCAAACCATGTTTCATGAGACTCGTAGCTTTCAGGCAAGTTTTCTGCATATTCCTCAAATAATCCGTGCTTCTGCTCAAGCTTTCTGAGTTTCTGATCCACTTCTTGTAGTTCTTTTAGTACTTGTTCTCTTCTCTCTTTTAGAAATTTTAAAGCAATACTCCTAAATAGTTCCTCGTTCTTCTCTATGATCCTCAACAAATGAGACATAAAAACAACCTTTACTACTAGTGATATGCTAACTCAATTTTTAGTATTATATATATTTAAGTATTGTTAAAATGTTTAATGAAGGAAAAAATTATAATAAAAAAATATAAGCAAAACTTGAGTATGGTGGGAGTTATGGACGTTTTAGAAGCTATAAAGATGAGAAGGAGTATAAGAAATTTTACCGGGGAGATACTCAGTGAGGAACTCGTATATTCCATAATCGAATCTGGAAGACTTGCTCCATCTGCGGGTAACAGGCAGCCCTCTAGATTTGTCGTTGTCTGGGACAGAGAAAAGATTAGAGAAATAGCTAAAGCTTCCATGCGCTTTCTCAGCAAAGCCGGAGTAGTAATTATAGGGGCAGCAGATCCCAAAAGCTCACCAAAATGGTACCCGGTAGACCTAGCCATAGCTTTTGACCACATGGTTCTCACAGCCCAAGCCCAAGGACTGGGGACCTGCTGGATAGGAGCCTTCAATGAAGAAGAAATTAAAAAAATACTGGGTATGCCTAAAGAGGTAAACATTGTGGCTATGCTGGGAATAGGGTATCCCAAAATGATACCGAATCCAACATCGAGAAAAAAGATGGAAGAAATCGCCTTTCGAGACGAGTGGAATAATCCCTACACTCAACACAAGTAGAAAGCACGATAATCTAAGAGTTTATGTTTTCATATTTTTTATTATTTAAAATTGTTTAATGATTTTCTTGTATCGGCCTGTTTTTTTTGTTAGAATCCTCCTTTTCTTATTATGGCTGTTGTTACCACTTTTCCGACTAGAGTGTCGTCCTGTTTTTTTATCGGTATATCGAATATCATGAAAAGCATTTCATTCTTAACATACATGTCCACTACTTCCACCTGGGATACGAGAACATCCCCGGGTCTTATTGGTTTATAATACTCGTATCTCTGACCACCGTGGAGAAGCTTGGTCAAGTCTTTAATTATTCCCTCCTCGGCTAGTTTTCCAGCCCCGTAGAATGAGGGAAGAAAAATAACCGACAAGAACGATGGAGGAGCAAATATTTTAGAGTCATCTGGATCGATGTACTCCGGTTTCAGGTCGCCGGTTGCTTTAGCGTAAGCTCTTATTGCATCACCCGTTACCTTATAAGTGTTGGGTGTAAACTTGTAACCCTTAAATTTCTTATACTTTTCTTCACTCATATTAACACCTCTCTTCCCCTTTTAATATTTCAAGTATAAAAATTTTTTTGGTTACCAAATAATTAATAATATTCTGATGCTAAATACTTTGTAAAGATTTCTTAGAGGCTTTGCCATGGGAGAAGCAGATTTCTATAAGCGGGATTTGAAAAGGATGGAAGCACAGAAAGATGTTAAAGGCTTAATAAATACTTTAAATCGTGCTAGTGACTGGGAAATTCGAGCTCTGGCGGTAGAGGCTCTTGGAAGGATAGGAGGCAGGAAAGCAGTGGAAGCCCTGGGCCAAGCCCAAACTGACGATGATGATTTACTTGTCAGAATGAGAGCAAGAGAAGCACTGGAAAAAATTACGGATAAAAAAAATTGAATTAACCAAACAGACAACGGAAACTGATTGGCGCACATTATTAAAGTCCTCAGGAGCTTTAAAAATTGTAATAGAAAAAGTGTCTGTGGGAACAGTGATACAAGCATTAAATGATTATGATAAATATGTCAGAGAGAGGGCGG
>NZ_JBRAKS010000481.1:0-2338 GCF_052745115.1 Candidatus Jordarchaeum sp. | reverse complement strand
CAAAAAAAGGTTTTTTATAATTTGTCTAAAAAGCGAAGCTTATGTAGGTTTTTTCAGATTTTTAATATCTTTTTCGCATTTTGGCTTAGAATTTTTTCTTTTTCATCAACATTTATGTCCAAGCTTAATATATTGGATAAGTGTTCTTTCATGCCTATTTTTCGATCTACATATGTTAGAACCACTGGATAATCGCTTCCGTACAAAATTTTGTCAGCTCCCACTGTTTTCACCGCTCTTCTTACCAGCTCCGGGTCAACAGCTGAGGCATCGGTGAAAACATTATCATAGGTTTTAACCACCTGCATCATCTCTTCAAACCATATTCCCGGGTTCTCTGCACTATAGCTTCCGAGATGAGCCCCCACAATATTCAAACGGGGGAAGTCCTCAGCAATCTTAGTCAAATGAATCGGTTTTGCATCTTCACAAAAATCAGGATATTCCCATAATCCGGGATCACATCCGGTGTGGGTCAGGATCACCAATTTGTTCTTCTGGGCATATTCATAAACTGGATATACACACTCGTCTGAGGGGTTGCAGAATTGGAAGGTAGGTATAAGCTTGATTCCCTTGAAACCAAATTCCTTAATTTTTCTCAGCTTTTCCTTAATCTCCTCCTCCGGTCTCTTCGGATTAATGGAACCAAAACCAATTATCCTATTAGGATCCTTTACAACATATTTGTATATGTCTTCTTCGCTTCTGACAATTCTATCAAACCAAGCCATAATCTCAATAAGTATGCTCCCAAAAGATCCACCACCAAGGCTCGTTACATATCTCACTGGTCTATAGAACAAATCCTGGAATCTCGCAACATCATTCTTATCAACATCAAAAGCGAGTAGAGCTACCTTATCAACCCCGGCCTCATCCATTCTACCAAGAAGTTCCTCCTCCACAGCTTTGTAACCGGGAGGAACGGGGTCCATAAGTATGTCAGGAGGATGCACATGAATATCTATAACTTCAATCTCCCTACCATCTATAATTATCATAAATCTCAATCCTTGATATTCACTTGAAAGATGTGGAACAATATTATACCTCATTATTAATCGATTATAGTAGTTCACCACATTTAAATCTGATGACTCAAACTAAAATTAATTATAAAAATAATACTTAACATTAAAACATTTTTTAATCTAAAAATAAGAAAGTCTAAATGGCCTTCCCATTATGCAAAATTTTTCCCGATCTATATTTCCTTTAACCAGACATCATAAATTTGGCTTTTTTAAATTTCTATTTTTCTTATTGGTTTAAAGATATTTAAACATAAATTCATAATAGGAAAGATTTAAATAATATGATTTATATTTATTAATATAATAAATATGAAAAATATGATTGGTGTGAATTATGGCGAAAATTGGAAAAGATAAATTCATCTTCGGAACCGTAAAAGTCGGTGAAAGAGGACAAATAGTTATTCCAAAAGAGGCTCGAGAAAAATTCAATATCAATCCCGGAGACACTTTAATAGTAATGGGGGATTTGAATAAGGGCATTGCCATAGCTAAAGTTGAGGGACTCAAAGGATTCGCAGTGAAAATTCTCGGAGCATCAGAAGACAAACCACTGGAGCCTTTTGAAATTCCTGAAGTAAAAGAAGAAAAGGATGACGAAAAAACTTAGGAGGAAATTTTAATGGATTCAAATTCCAATCTCCATTTTAAAATGATGGCTTTCGGCTTCAAATTCCGCGATTTCTTTTCCCCTCGCAAGAATATTCTAAAAGACGTGGGAATAAAACCCGGATACCATTTACTCGATTATGGCTGTGGCCCAGGAAGTTACATACTTCCCGCAGCTGATTTAGTGGGCAAATCTGGGAAAATTTATGCCCTAGATATACACCCACTCGCTGCCCAATCGGTCCAGAAAATCTCTTCGAAAAACAGGTTGACTAATGTTAAAACTATCACTTCCGATTGCAAAACCGGTTTACCTGATAGCAGCGTTGATGTGGTTCTACTATATGATACCTTTCACGCTTTAAGTGATCCAAACTGTGTGTTGAAAGAGTTACATCGGGTATTGAAACCAGGTGGAATATTGTCCTTCAGCGACCATCATATGAACGAAGATGAAATAGTTTCCAAGATAACCGGGAGCGGATTTTTCAAACTATCAAAAAAAGGCGAAAAAGTATACAATTTTCAAAAAAAGTAATAATTTAGTGTGAAACATAAAAAGGGGATAATTTTGAGCAAAAAAGCTGTTTTGAATCCTAAAAAAGGGATGGAAATAATTGAGAAAGCCGTAGTAAATAAGGGTTCACAACAGTAGAAAGATTTAATGATAAATAATACCATTCTTGGACTTT